>JBATPG010000066.1:0-4902 GCA_049291335.1 Saccharimonadales bacterium (SeqCode)
TGATACAGCTGGTCGTCGCTGAGAAATTCCTTTGTTAGGTCCTTACCGTGGCTAAACCAAACCTTGTGGGCAGATTCGTTTATAGCAATAGTGCTGACGCGCTCGTCGTTTGCGTTTAGTATAACGACTTCTTTTGCTGAGCTTGCTAGTTTTTGTAGTAACCGAACGGTGGTGTCTATTTCGCCAAAACGATCCATTTGGTCACGCATGACGTTAAGTAGTACTACTCCTCGGGGCTTAATCCGTTTAGCAAGGTGCACCGCGTGCGCTTCATCTTGTTCAAAAACTGCTATGTCGTAGTCCAACGTGCCATCACTGGCGGCGTTGTCTACTACGGCACTTACGATACCTCGCACGAAATTACTGCCAGTTGGGTTGGTAAGTACACGCAGACCTTGGCTTTCGAGCAGTTTTGTCACCACCTTTGTGGTGGTTGTTTTGCCATTGGTGCCCGAAATAACAAAAACACCCTGGGGTAGTTGACTGAGTGACTGTGCTAAAAAGTTTTTATTAAGCTTCTCGACCACCAGACCGGGTAGAGCCGATCCAGTGTGACCGGTCCGACGAAGCACCCAAAAAATAGTCTTACCGATTACGATCGATACTCTATGCATATAGCACTAAGTTTAGCATGCTACATTTTAGTTCGCAGGGTTCATTAGCGTAGTTCAAGTAGTGCTGAATCCTTGAAGGCCTTGCCTCTGCGTAAAAGCGCCAGATTGTCGACAAACAAATCAGCTGGAATAGATTCAAGAGTTACCTTTTGACCGTTGCAACTAATGGCGTTGTTTGCCAATAACCGTCGTGCGTCACCGTTAGAAGTGGCCAGACCGGTACTCACCAAAGCCTCGAGCAGCGAACCTTCGCTATGCACAGCTATAGAAGGGATTTCTTTTTTAAGATCAGTGATTACATTTTTTGCATCGTGCAGTGATCGTTCGCCCGTAAGGCATTCTGTAACAAGCCGGGCGGTTTCAAGTGCTTTTTCGCCGTGAATGAGGCGAGTGACTTCTGCAGCAAGTATTTTTTGCGCATATCTTTGACCACGGTTTTCGGCATGTTGCTCAAGTACAAGGTCGATGTTTTCTTTTGGTAATAAGGTGTAGATTTTGAGCAAATCTTCGACACTAGCATCGTCGGAAGTTACCCAAAACTGGTAAAAAGCGGTTGGGGTGGTCTTTTCGGCGTCGAGCCAAATGGCTCCGCCTTCGCTTTTGCCAAACTTTTTGCCTGTGGTTTTGTTAATAACTAGCGGGGCCGACCATATGTGTGCTTCTGCGCCCTCTATACGACGAATCAGTTCTACCCCGGCAATGCTGTTGCCCCATTGGTCTGAACCGCATAGTTGCAAGGTTGCGCCTTTTGTTCGGTACAAGTGC
Source organism: Saccharimonadales bacterium (SeqCode) (assembly GCA_049291335.1). Lineage (GTDB taxonomy): Bacteria > Patescibacteriota > Saccharimonadia > Saccharimonadales > UBA4665 > JAGXIT01. The sequence continues at coordinate 1,380 of JBATPG010000066.1, forward strand.
AAAAAGTCATAGCCTTGAATAAGTGAGTAACTAAACTCTGCATAGCTGATTCCCGAACCTTGTTCGCCTATTCGCGACTGTACAAATTCTCGACCCAGCATTTGGCTCATGGGCACGTGTTTGCCGACGTCTCGCAAGAAGTCTAAGTACCCCATGTCTTTAAACCAGTCATAATTGTCTACACGGTCAAACTTTTTGCCGTTTAAAATGCGGTCATACTGTTTGGCTATGGCTTTTTTGTTGCGTTCTACTTCTTCGCGCGACTTTAGTTCTCTCTCGTCGTCTTTGCCGTCTGGGTCGCCTATGAGGCCAGTAGCACCGCCAACAAGCATAATTGCGTTATGGCCGTGGTCAATAAAGTGCCGAATCATCATCGCCACAGCCAAGTTACCAGCTTGCAGGCTATCTGCGCTGGGGTCCATGCCTAGGTAAAACGTGATTGGTTTGCCGTCTAGTACCGTAATATCTTTGTAAGTGGTTTGGTTTTTGAAACCTCTCCAGGTGAGTTCCTCTGATAATGTCATGCTGTTAGTATACAAAATAACTCCAAATGTAAGAATAAAGTACGTGATTTTACCGGTTATCGTTGAAATTTGGTATAATAGGGACATTAGTAACATGTCAAAGAGGCTTACAAATAACCCTGTATGAGTGACTCACCCCGGCCCCGACGGAGTAAATATACCCACGTCACAAAAAGTGGCAAAACAATTAAGATCAACCAGAGCCTTAGCGACAAGCGCAAGGCTTCTAAAGCTGCAAAAGCAAACAAGAAGGCGGCCTACCTTAGTTCTCTACCAGCTGAGCCATGGAAGCGATTTTTTGCCCGTTTACACCCAAAGCGCTTGTATAACTACTGGTTCAGCCGCGAAGGCGGACTTATGGCGCTTAAAATTATGGGCGTAGCGTTTGTAGTGGGCTTTTTGGTGGTTGTTGGTGTGTTTGCCTATTTCCGTAAGGACTTGCCAAAGGTTAAAGACGTTTCGGGCAATAACTTTGGTGGTAGCGTTACGTACTATGACCGTACAAATAAAGTAGTGTTGTTCCAAGATTATAACGACAAAAAGCGTGTTCCTGTTGAAGCAAAAGAGATCTCTAACTACATGCGACAAGCAACTATAGCCGTTGAAGACCAAAACTTTTACGAACATGGGGCATTCGACACCAAAGGTATTTTACGTGCAGTCGTAAACGACGTGCGTGGCAGTGGCTCAAGACAGGGGGGCTCGACTATTACTCAGCAGCTCGTAAAAATTAGCGAAGGCTGGACCAACGATGTCACTATTGCCCGAAAAATTAAAGAGCTAATTTTAGCCGTTGAGCTTGAACGCGAGTACAGCAAGGACGAAATTTTAAACGGATACCTAAACATGGCGCCGTACGGCAATGTTAACTATGGCGTTGAGACGGCTTCTCAAGATTACTTTGGCGTAAGCGCCAAAGACTTAACGCTTGAACAAGCCGCCATGCTGGCCGCCATACCAAAAGCCCCTGGCTCGCTTTCTCCGTTTAGCAGCCCCCGTTTTAACCCGAGCCTAACAGCGGATTACTTTGACGAAGAAGCCCTTATCGGCAGGCAACGTTACGTGCTAGACCAGATGGTTAAGGAAAAATACATAACGAAGGCCCAAGCAGATGCAGCCAAAAAAGTAGACCTCATGTCCCAGATCAAACCGCTAAAATCACAATATGCAAACATTAAAGCTCCTCACTTCGTACTGGCCGCACGAAGTGAGCTTCGCAGAACGTTCCCTCTAGCTGTCGTAAAAAACGGTGGCTGGAAAGTAACCACAACGCTAGACATGAACACGCAAGACGCAGCCGAGAAGGCCATGCTAGCCGGCTTAGCCCAACTACGACGACAAAACGCTGACAACGCAGCGTTTGTTGCCGAAGACAACGCTACGGGCCAAGTTCTGGCGTTGATTGGTGGCGTAGACTTCAACAACCAAGAATACGGTGAAATTAACTACGCTACAGATGTTAACATCTCTCCCGGATCAACCGTCAAACCCTACAACTACCTTTCATTCATAGACAACAACACCAACGTCGGTGCTGGTAGCGTGCTATTTGACAAGCAGGGAGCCTTGCCAGGTTACCCTTGTACCAACAAAGCCACCCCGCCTAAAGGAAACTGTTTGTTCGACTTTGACCGCAAATACCCTGGTCCAATGACACTACGCTATGCACTTGGTGGGTCACGTAACGTCCCGGCGGTTAAGGCATTTTTATCGAGCGTTCCTAACGATAACAGCTCTGGTCGAACAGGGTCTATAAACAAAACCATGTCGACAATTAACAACCTTATGCAGGGCGAAGATGGCTACCGTTGCTTTAAGCAGGGTGCCGATGTTACAACTGCAACCAAAGCACAAGAAACTCAGTGGTATGCATCTGCAGGTATTGGGGACGGCGCCTATCTTCATCTAGACGAGCACGTAAACGGCATGGCTTCAATTAGCCGACTTGGAAAAGCGTTTAAGAACACCTACATACTTGAAGTAAAGAACTCGTCTGGTAAGACACTTAAAAAGTTTAAGCAGCCAGAAGGTAAACAAGTCGTAAAGCAAGATTCAGCCTACATTATTAGCGATATGGCAGCAGACCCCAATGCCACCTACCTAGGTGGTAGCTGTACCGAAAACAGCTGTAGCGGGTCAAAATTCCATCGTTACAAAGGCTGGAAGATTGCAATTAAAACTGGTACTACCAACGACCAGTTTGACGGTCTGATGGTAAGCTGGAGCAAGAAAATAAGCGCCGGGATTTGGGTGGGCAACCACACTCGTACCGAAGCATATTTTGGACAACCAGAAAACATGACCGGCCCAGTCATGAAACAGTTCATGCAGGCCGTACACAGCAACACAGGGCCTGCCGATAACTGGAAGCAACCCGAAGGTCTCAAAACATCTTCTGCTTATGTAAACCGTGTAAGCACAGGCCGTGGTCAGAAAATACCGAGCGCGAGTACCGACCTGTTCCCTTCTTGGTACACCGGGCAAAAAAGCGGTTCTACGACCCAAACCCTAGATAAAGTTTCAAACAAGGTGGCCACAAGCTGTACGCCAGACCTCGCAAAACTTAGCGGCGCAAACAGCAACTCTGCAACCTGGAATGTTGATGTCTTTGCTGGCGGCAGTACCGGTAACAAAACACCCGTTATTGGCAACGACGACGTCCACAACTGTAATGATGCCAAGCCAACGGTGAAAATTACCTCTGTAAACGACACCGTAATTGGTAACGGCACACCCGAATGTCCTGCGTCTGGTAGTTGTTCGGTAAAACTATTTGTGCAACAAGGTACCTATGCGCTTACCGACCCTGCGCGCTCAGACTTCCCAGGCACCCTGAAGCTTTCTGTAAATGGACAAGTTGTAGTTAGCCAAGGTGTGAGTGGCACTGGCGACTATACACTGTCGTTCAATGCTCCTAGCAACGCTAGCTTTACGCTGAGTGCACAAGTAATCGATAGTGTGCTCTACTCTGGAGACGATTCTACAACCGTAGCAACACC
>JBATPG010000067.1:0-6775 GCA_049291335.1 Saccharimonadales bacterium (SeqCode)
ATACCCGGCTGCAACGCCATAAACCTGGGCACCGGGCAGGGTGTTTCGGTGCTAGAAGCCATACAAGCATTTGAGCATGCTAGCGGCAAAGCCGTTCCATTTGCCGTAGGCCCAAGGCGGCCAGGCGATATTGCTGTCTGCTACGCTAGCGCCGAGAAAGCGCAAAAACTACTGCACTGGAAGGCTGAACTAACCTTTGCGAACGCTTGTGAAGACGCCTGGCGCTGGCAATCCCAAAACCCAAATGGGTATAGTACTGATGCTAAAGATACTGTTGTAAATAACGACAAATAACCCAAAAAGATTAAATACAATAGACTTGAAGCGCTAGCACAACATATACTGTACTAATATGGCAAAACTTTTGATTACGGGAGGTGCAGGGTTCATCGGGTCGAACTTTGTTCACTATACCCTTCAACACCGACCTGAGCATCAAGTAACGGTAATCGATAAATTAACCTATGCAGGCAATGTCGACAATTTGTCTGCCGTGCTCGACAAAATAGAATTTGTAACCGGCGACATTTGCGACGCCGAGCTTATGGACAAGCTGGTTAGCGAAACCGACATTGTGGTGCACTTTGCGGCCGAAAGCCACAACGACAACAGCCTCCGTAACCCTTGGCCGTTTGTAGAAACCAACATTGTTGGCACGTACACCATTCTTGAAGCGGTGCGCAAACACAACAAACGCTTGCACCACATTTCTACCGACGAAGTATTTGGCGACCTCGAACTCGACGACCCAAACAGGTTTACCGAAGAAACATCGTACAACCCCTCTAGCCCGTACAGCAGCACCAAAGCCGGTAGTGACCACCTTGTCCGCGCCTGGGTGCGCAGTTTTGGCCTGCAAGCAACCATAAGCAACTGCTCAAACAACTATGGCCCGTACCAACACATAGAAAAGTTTATTCCCCGCCAAATTACCAACATTCTTAGCGACAGCAAGCCCAAGCTGTACGGTACCGGCGAGCAAGTGCGCGACTGGATCCACGTAGACGACCATAACGAGGCAGTGCACCTTATACTCGACAAGGGCGTTATAGGCGACACCTACATTATTGGCGCCGACAACGACCACGTAAACAACAAACAAGTTATAGAAATGATCTGCGAGCTCATGGGCAAACCACGCGACTGGTACGAGCACGTTAACGACCGACCAGGTCACGACATGCGCTACGCCATGGACAGCAGCAAACTGCGCCGCGAACTTGGCTGGCAACCCCGCTACACCGACCAAAACGGCATGCAAAACGGCCTAAAACAAACCATTGACTGGTACGATCAAAACCGCGACTGGTGGCAAGCCGACAAACAAGAGGTAGAAACTGCTTACGCGAAACAAGGCCAATAATGTCCCATTACGTTGGAAATTTCAAAAATGATGCCGAGCGAGAAGCTGCAGAACATTGGGGCTGGATAGTCGGCAAGTTTTTTCCTGGTACGCCTCGTTTGTCTCATGATGTAGAGATTAAGTATTGGGAGTTCCCCGTTGGCGTTACTGACCACCCAAAGAAAGTTTCAGCCACCATAGAAATAACCTTTATTTTGTCGGGTAAAGTTGTTGCCATCATTAACGACGAAACAAAAGAACTTGTGGCCGGCGACTACGTAGTACTGCAACCAGGCACCCCAAACAACCTGGTTTCGGAAATATTAGAACCTACCACTGGCCTAACCATTAAAGCCCCTAGCGACCCTAGTGCAAAGAAAGTTATTAGCGACGACAACGAAGAGTTACTAGACCTCGTAAACGATAACGACGAAGTCATCGGCAAAACAACAAAAAAGGAAGCTGCTTCGCTTGCCAAAGGCAAAAGCCAAAATGTACGGGTCGTAGAGGCTTTTGTAGTGCGCAGCGACGGCGCTCTGTGGGTACCCAAACGCAGTATGGAAAAAAGAATTGCACCCGGAGGGCTAGACTACAGCATAGCGGGACACGTCGGTAGCGGCTCGTCGTACGAAGACGCTTTAGTTCGTGAGGCACAAGAAGAATCCGGCTTACACATTGCCATTACTGACGCAACGCTTATTGCGCATGTACCCCCTTCAAACACCGGGGGATGTTATTTTTCAAAGCTATATGCTGTTCATACCGACGAGCAGCCAACGCTTAGCAAAGAGCACACGTCTGGTGAATGGATGCAAATAGATGAATTACTGCGAAGTCTTGAGGGCGGCATGCCTGCAAAAGAGCTGCTTAAACAAAATGTAGAATTACTAGCAAACTACGTAACGGCACAAAAAAGTTAAGATAATTTTAAACATGTATACCCGCCAAATTTCTGTAAAATGGAGTAATCATGGAGTTTAACTACTGTCGGCGCTGTGGCACCGAACTAAAGCAAATTGCTCCAACTGCATATAAATGCGCCAAAGGTCATAGCATATTCTCAAATCCTGTCCCGACAGTTGGAGTTTTTATCTTGACCGGCAACGACAAAGTTATGTTGGCTGTACGAGGCATCGAGCCACACAAAGGAATGCTTGACACCTTTGGAGGGTTTCTAGACGGACCAGAAACAATCGAAGAAGCGTTAGCCCGTGAAATGAATGAAGAGCTTGGCTTATCACCAGAGCAGTACGAACCAGCTGTCTCTCTAGGAAGTGGCAAAGGTAGGTATCCGTTTGAGGGCGAGCCCTACCCAGTAGTTACCAGCTACTTCTACACTCATTTAGTCGGAAATGCTAACCCAGTCCCCGCCGATGATGTAGCAGATATTCGCATTGTGGATCTAGACAACTTGGACATGAGCGAGTTGCACGACGATGATGTTCGTACTGGTGTTATGTTATTGAAACAAGCATTAGCCAAAGAGTACGTTGCCTAAACTCCTCTTACTTTTGCCTTGAAGCAAAAGATAACAAAAATTCAAGGCCAGGCTCAGCCTCTTGGTTAACTGTTGGTCATAGCTACAACCACTGCAACAACTCGCCTAACGGCTCAAACAAGTTTCAGCGCCCTCTACGAGGGGAGTTGTAGCTACTGACAACAGCTTAAGCCAGGAGACTTCGAAATGGCCGTCTGGCTCCAAGCCTTATAAATGTCTGTGCTCGGTGCGTTTTGGTTTACGGCATTTCGGAGCGATCCTGGCTAGATACATTGTGACTCGTACAATCTAACAAAGCCGAGGATTGTTTGACGAGCCTTTAGACTGACCTGAAGTCTAAAGGTGAGGAGTTCCGCAGGCGATTGTACTTGTCACAGTGTTCTACCAAGAAAGTGGAGCATGCCGGCACATTTTGCTTACTTTTGTGTGGCAAAAGTAAGAGAATATTTTGGGCCGCAAAAGTAATAAGGATCCTTTGCCGTAGCAAAGTAATGCATTCATTTGCTTACTTCTACCGTGACAAAAGTAAGATGCCAACTTTGCCACAGCAAAGTAATAGATTTGCTTATAAACATTGCACAATGGTTATTATTTTCTTTAACCTGTAAAATAAAGCGTATGAATTTCAATCCAAACGACTACAACGAATTAACCGTAACAGAATCCCCCATCCCCGGCCTATACGTACTAAAACTACCGGTACACGGCGACAACCGTGGCTGGTTTAAAGAAAACTACCAAAAAGAAAAAATGGAGGCCCTAGGCCTGCCAAGCTTTGAGGTCGTACAAAACAACTTTAGTTTTAACGACAAGCGCGGTGCCACACGTGGCCTACATGCCGAACCATGGGAAAAGTTTATCTCTGTTGCAAACGGATCTGTCTTTGCAGCTTGGGTAGACCTGCGAGCGGGTGATAGCTTTGGCAAAACGTTTTCTATAGAAATCAACCCAGGCGTAGCAGTTTTTGTACCTCGTGGTGTAGCCAACGGCTACCAAACACTTGAAGACAACGTTACATACACCTACCTTGTTAACGCCCACTGGTCGCCAGATGCCCAATACACCTTTGTGAATCTTTTTGACGAAACCGTTAACATTCCGTGGCCAATTTCTAAAGAAGAAGCCGTCTATTCCGACAAAGACGCCGCCCACCCAATGCTTGAAGACGTTACGCCAATTCAGTAGCTTGTTGTAATTTCGCACACATTTCACCTCTGTTTAGCGCTGTATTGTGCTTGTGCTTTGTGCTACACTCTCCTACAGAAGTAACTTACAAAAAGTATCTTCAACAAAGACACATGTTTAAAAACCTCGCAGTACAAACAAAAGAGTTCTTTCGCCCCTGGCCCAACCGCATTTTTGCCTTGGTAGTTCTATTGTTTGTAGCCGAGGCCAGCTACCTGGCAATTATGAACTCGTACCCTATGGCCTACGACGAGTCGTACCATTTTGGGCTTATACAGTTTTATTCGCAAAACCTTAACCCGTTTGTGTCTTCGCAAGACGCCAGCACCTACGTGTACGGCAATATTGTCGACAACCCCTCGTGGCTGTACCACTATTTGCTCAGCTTCCCGTACCGATTACTCGAGCTAACAGGTAGCTTGCGCACCGAAGTTACTGGCCTACGTATGTTTAGCGTTGCCTTTGTAGCAGCTAGCTTGGTCGTGTTGTACCGCATAGCCCACCAGCTACGCTTGCCGAGTTGGCTTGGCGTACTAGTGGTAGCAATATTTGCACTTACTCCTGTTGTTACCGTGCTTTCTGCCCAAATGAACTATGACAACCTGATCATATTTATTACCTTAGCTTGTGTTTCGGTGCTTCTTAGCCTGTTTGCCCAGGCGCGAACTGGCGTCGTAGCGCCACGTTCACTTTTTGCCATGATAAGCCTGGTTTGTTTTGGCTCTTTGGTAAAATTTAGCTTTTTGCCACTTGCCCTTGCCTTTGCACTGGCTACAGTTGGCCTGGTTTTGTATGTCGTTAGTAAAAAGCGAGGTCAGGCGTTTACGGCTTTTGGGCAAAGCATTCGCTCGGCAAACAAATGGGTTATTGGCACACTAGCCGCCCTAACGCTACTTATTACTTCGCTTACCATCGGCTTTTACGGTCAAAACGTGGCGCAGTACAAAACGCCTGTACCAGACTGCGCACAAGTGCTGAGCGTGCAAGCCTGTATGGCATATAGCCCCTGGAGCAGAAACTATACTCTAGAAACCGCCTATCAAGCGGGTGGCGTAGAAACAACTGCAAACACTCTGCTGTATATAAAGGGTTGGGTACTTACTATGACCACGCAGTTGTTTGGCAATATTGCGCCAAATGGTGGCTTTAGCTATGCCGACAAAAAACTACTTATTGTGTTTGCCCTCGCCATGCTCGTAACCGGCATAGTTGCCCTGTTAAGCATTGTTACAACGCTTAAAACCTACCCTCAGCTGGGTCTTGTGCTTGGCATTGCTGTGCTGTATTTGGCCGCGCTATTTTTGCGCAACTACACCGAGTTTTTGCGCTTTGGCATACCAACCGCCATACAGGGGCGATATTTTGCACCTGTGTTAGCAATACTATACCTAGCTATAGCCATCGGGGCATACACCTGGGTAACGCAAAGAAAACACAATTACCGTCTCATGCAACTTGGGCTCGCCACATTGGTACTTGGAAGCATGGTCACCTTTGGGGGTGCCATGAGCTACGCTTCGGGAGTGCTCCCTAACTATCAGTGGCAAGACGAAAACAATCTGCAAAACGCCGTTAGCTCTGCGCAACTGGCAGTGGTGACGAAGCCCACAGAAAACTAGCAATCAATCTGATACAATACTGGCATAAACAGGAGTTTTTATGCCAGTTACCGATAGTTCAATACTTATAATTGGGGCCAATGGCCAGCTTGGGACCGCACTTCGTGGGCAGTACCCTGGGGCGCGAGCCGTCGACTCTGACGAGCTAGATATAACCAGCAGACAAGCAGTCGAGGCGTTTGACTGGCAGGGTATAGAAGTTATTATTAACGCCGCCGCCTACACCAACGTAGATGGTGCCGAAACAGCAGATGGCCGCGTACTTGCCTGGAGCATCAACGCCGACGGCGTTGCCAACCTGGTTGCAGCTGCAGCGCAACACGACGCTACACTTATACATATTTCTAGCGACTACGTGTTTGACGGCACGGTAGAAGCTCACGACGAAGACGAAGCCTTTTCACCCCTTTCTGTATATGGCGCTAGCAAGGCTGCCGGCGACATTGCCGTATCGCTCGCCCCTAAGTTTTACCTGCTACGCACCACCTGGGTTATTGGCGAGGGCAAAAACTTTGTCCGCACCATGCTTGGGCTGGCAGAAAAAGGTATATCCCCCAGCGTTGTTAGCGATCAAGTAGGCCGGCTCACTTTTACCGGCGAGCTTGTACGCACAATTGACCACCTACTAACCACAGGTGCGTCGTATGGTGCCTATAACGCCACCAACGACGGCCCCGTCGCCAGCTGGGCAGACTTTACCCGCACCATATTTGAGCTAGCAGGTCACCCAGAGCTAACTGTTACCAACACTACTACCGAGGCGTACTTTGCTGGCAAAGAAGGCATCGCCCCTCGCCCCCTGAACAGTGAAATGAACCTTGGCAAACTACATGCAACAGGCTTTACGTCGCGCGACTGGCAAGACGAATTAAAAGACTACATAAACAAAGAAGTTAACAGATAACAGACCTCATTTGGCAGAAATTTGGCATATGGCAGAGAACAGACCCGAAGTATTAATTGATATCGCTCATCAAGGTCAACAAATTAAGGCTTTTTGTTGACCTTCGCACCACACAAGTCAACTTTTTTGAAATTCTCTGCTAAAGGGGTAGTTCAAAAATAACAGGGGCTTTCCAAAATGATGCCCCTTAATGTAAGATTGTTATATGGCATACAACACCTATAAAG
>JBATPG010000068.1:0-10604 GCA_049291335.1 Saccharimonadales bacterium (SeqCode)
AGGCACACCACTACTTGAGATTGTTTCTGAGCCAGACATGCACACTGCCGCAGAGGCTAAAGCGTACGCCCGAGAGCTATACCTGCGCATGCGCTACGCCGAAGTTAGTGAAGCTAATTTGTACTATGGCAACATGCGGTTCGACGTAAATGTAAGCGTTAGTAAAACTGACGAGCTTGGCACGCGCACCGAGACCAAGAACCTCAACAGCTTTAAGAGTGTCGAAAAGGCAGTCGACTACGAAGTTGACCGCCAGATTAAGCAGCTCGAAGCTGGCGAGCAAATCGTGCAGGAAACACGTGGTTGGGACGACGCCGGACAAAAAACGTTTAGCCAGCGAAGCAAAGAAGACGCCCATGACTACCGCTATATGCCAGATCCAGACATCCCACCGGTGGTTCTGGGCGAAGAATACATCGCTACTATCACAGCAAATCTAGCTGAGCTCCCAGACGTATACCGCGACAAGTTTACGCAGATTGGCCTAGACGACAAAACCATTGAGGACATTATTGCAACACCCGATATTGCCAAACAAGTAGGCCGTATTTATGATGATGCTGGGCCTGCGCATGCCAAGCGGGTAGCTTTTTGGTTGCTGCGTCCTGTCGATGAGGCAGATCTAGAGCCTGACGAGGTTTCTAGCAAATCTATAGTACCCAACATCGATGATAAGCTTATTGCGCTTAGCAAAATGGTAGAAGACGGCAAGCTAAGCTCCACAGCAGCAAAACAAGTGCTCGACACTATGCTGCAAACAGGCCAAGACCCTGAAGCGGTTGCCAAAGAGCAAAACCTTATTCAAGAAAGCGACGAAGGTGCCTTGCGAGCAATTGTGCAGCAAGTCTTAGACGAAAACCCCAAAGCCGCAGGCGATGTGCAAAACGGAGAAATGAAAGCTATTGGCTTTTTAGTAGGCCAGGTAATGAAGCTCAGCCAAGGCAAAGCCAACCCAAGCGTCGTCACCAAAATCATCAAACAGTTACTTAGCACAGAGGAGTAAATACAGCATGGCCCAAAAACCAGTCACCAAAGCAGTTATTGCAGCAGCAGGGTTTGGCACGCGCTTTTTACCGCAAACGAAGGCTATGCCCAAAGAGATGCTTCCAATTATTGACAAGCCAATAATTCAATACGTGGTAGAAGAACTCGTCGAGGCAGGCATAAAAGACATAATTATAGTTGGTAGTAGTAACAAAAGATCCATAGAAGACCATTTTGATTTACCCAGCGAAGATTTGTTGTCAAACTTGCGCGCCGGTGGGCCAAAAAAACAGCCCTTTATAGAAGAAATAGACGCTATCTCAAACTTAGCCAACTTTGTGTATGTAAGGCAAAAAGGGCTATATGGCACCGCCACGCCTTTGCAATGCGCTGCACACCTTATTGGTGAGGAAGAGTCATTTATCTACACCTGGGCAGATGATTTTTTTGTTGCGCCAACGAGTGCTGCCAAGCAACTTATTGCCGTTTATGAGAAAACAAACGGTGGAAGCGTATTTGCTTGTAAAACTGCAAAGAGAGATGACGAATTTGATAAATACGGATTCGTAGACGGCAGCTCGGTAGATGATTTCACTATGAAGATGTTGCGTATTGTGGAAAAGCCAGGCAAGGCAGATGCGCCTTCTGAGCTTGCGAGCGTCAGTAGCTATTTGTTGCCGGGTGCAATATTTCCGTACATCGAAAATGCAGCTCTTACGCATGAAGAGGGGGAGTTTAGCTTCCAGCCGATGGTTCAGTCTATGATAGATGACGGATACGAGTACTACGCAAGAGAAATCGAAGACGGTGTGTTTTGTGACACGGGCGACAAGCTTGAGTACCTGAAGACGGTGTTTGACTTCGCCTTAAAGCACGAAGAGTTGGGCGAACCGCTTCGCACTCATCTTGAAAAACGTTTAAAACAACAATAAATCCCATTTAGTAAGGTAATTGACTGTTTCGCTTGCATATTGGTGTGCTATAGTACGCTATATGGATATACAAAACGCATTCGAAATATTAGTAGTTATTTTAAGCATCACATTATTTATATCACTCATTATATGGATAGTTGTGGGCACGTTACTTGTTAAATTTATGAAAATTGCCAATGAAGTAGCCGAAAAAGGCGAAAAGCTGGTAGAAAACGCAGAAAGTACTGTCGCAACCATTCGCCAAAACGTGGGTGTTGCTGGGCTAATGCAGTCGTTGACTCAGATCATTAAAGCGGTTAGTAAAGCCAATAAGAAGGGGTAATTACTATGTCAAAAAAAGACGATTCAAACCATGTAGCAGGAAAAGTAGTTATAGGAGCAGCGCTCGCAGCAGCAGCCGGTTACGTTGCCGGAGTACTCACAGCACCAAAGAGCGGCAAGGAAACTCGTAAAGACATCAAGGATAAGGCTGTAGAAACCTACGCAGCTGCCGAAAAAGAGCTAAAGAAGCTGCACACCGAGCTGGGTGACGCACTTGCCGAGGCAAATATTCGTCTTCAGAGCTTGAAAGAAAAAGAAGGTGCACGACTTGCTGAGCTAATGGGAAAAAGCAAACAGGCCAAAGAAAAGGCGCGCGAAGTCCTAACAGGCATTCACGAAGGCGAGTTCGAGGACAAAGATTTGCAGAAGGCTATTAAAGAAGCCACTAAGGCCGTCGACGACCTTCGTAACTACCTCAAAAAATAAAGAATACAACCTATAGAGGCAAGTGTGCTTGCTGCCACGTGTCCATAAGAAAGGCATTGCTCCGTACGGTATCGTTATATACGGGGGCTTTGCCGGGTATGTTTAAAGTGCCAATTTCAAAAAACAGGTTTGAGAAGTATTTATTTCGCTCTCTGTCCTGCCATTTGTCTCTGATGTCTTTAATGTCTCTGATATTACCGTCTAGAATTCTAAGCGGGCTGATGAGTCCTCGAAAAACTCTATAGCTTGCTCTTGAATGCCAACTAACGATGTGCGCAAGGTCACTTGTGATTTCTAGGTCTTGACCTGGGACATCTACGGCAGTAATTTGGCGTACGCCCATTTCTTTATCATTTAAAATATATCCATCAGCGTCATAAACATAGCCTTGTGCTTCTCGTATACTCCTTGCCCTTGTATGTATAAGCTCAACCCCCGACTGAGTGTCAGGGTTGTCTATGCCCTTAAACAGCCTTGAAGGTTGTAAATATATTGCCATTGAAGCAGCGGGGATTAGTTCTGCCCTAAATTCTACTAGTGGTGTTTTCATAAAATGATTGTACAGCTACAAATACAAATTGCGCAACTCGTTCTGTGCGGCGGTTGTTGTAAAAGTGATTCTGCAGGGAATCGCATAGCTAGTCTATAATATCCATAAGAAATAGGGGATATTTTTTATGGCCACCGCTAAGGCTACTCTAAAGAGAGCAACCGCTCAGCTTTCACCTTCAGACTACGTGCATCTGCATAACCACACGCAGTACAGTTTGCTTGACGGTCTAACCAAAATTCCTGAACTAATCTCATTTACCAAAGAAAAAGGTATGTCTGCAGTTGCCATGACAGACCACGGCACACTTTCGGGTACCATTGAGTTTTACAAAGAGGCTACATCTACGGGTGTAAAACCTATAATTGGCATTGAAACGTATGTAGCGGCTCGCAAACATACCGACAAAGAGCCAGGAAAAGACAAAAACCGTTTTCACCTAATTCTGCTAGCCATGAACAATACTGGCTACCAAAACCTTATGAAGCTAAGCACAACTGCAAACCTTGATGGCTTTTACTACTTCCCGCGCGTCGACCATGAACTACTAGAACAATACAACGAAGGCATAATTGCCACCAGTGCCTGCCTGGGCGGCGAAATAGGTGATGCACTCAAAAACCAAGACTATGAAAAAGCAAAAGAAGTTGCCACTTGGTACAAATCGGTTTTTGGTGACAGGTACTATCTTGAAATTCAAGACCATGGCCACCCAGAAGCCCCGTCACATAACGAACAGCAAAAGTTGGTTAACGATGGTATTTTTAAGCTTAGCAAAGAACTAGACATTAAGGTTGTGCTGACCTGTGACGCCCACTATTTGCGCCACCAAGACCAAGACGCGCATGAAATATTGCTTTGTGTTGGTACCGGTGCATTTTTAAGCGACGAAAAGCGCATGAGTCTTAAGGACTTTGAGCTACATGTTATACCGCCAGAGCAACTAATAAATCGGTGGGGCGCTGAACACCCTGAAGTAATCACCAACACAAAGGCTATAGCGGACAGATGTAGCGTCACAATTGAACTCGGCAAAATATTAATCCCTAAGTTCCCCGTGCCCAAAGGCGAGACAGAAAAAACCTATCTAGAAAAACTTGCCTATCGGGGATTGAGCTGGCGCTATGGTGATCTTGAAGAAGAACAGACGCTCAATCTATCCGTTACAGAATCCAAAAAGCATATTCCACCAAAAGTACTAGAGCGTGCAAATTACGAAATGGGTATTATCGACAAAATGGGCTTTGACGGTTACTTTTTGATTATTCAAGACTTTATTAACTGGGGTAAAAACCAAGGAATAGTTTTTGGGCCTGGTCGTGGTAGTGCCGCCGGCTCTATCATTTCATATGCTCTAAAAATTACCGAGCTTGACCCGCTTGAGTACGATTTGCTTTTTGAACGCTTCCTTAACCCTGACCGCATATCAATGCCCGATGTCGATATCGATATTCAAGACACTCGGCGGGACGAGGTTATTGCATATTGTGCAGATAAATATGGCCATGAGCGCGTGGCTAACATCGTTACTTTTGGTCGCATGTTTGCCCGTAACGCCGTACGTGATGTGTCAAGGGTGCTTGAGGTGCCGTACTCTGAAGCAGACAGACTGGCAAAGATGATTCCCGCACCAGTGCAAGGTAGGCATATACCCCTAGCGACCTCTATAGAACAAGACCCAGACCTCAAAAGAGAGTATCAAACAAACAAAGTAAGCAAACGCGTCATCGACTACGGAATCATTCTTGAAGGCACAGTACGAAGTCACGGCGTGCACGCTGCAGGCGTGGTTATTGCCCCAGATGACATCGTAAAGTTCGCCCCACTTGAGATGGCGCAAAAAGGCGTGGTTTCTACGCAGTACCCGATGGGTCCCATCGAGGAACTTGGGTTGCTTAAAATGGATTTTCTGGGCCTCAGTAACCTAACCACCATTAAAAATGCCCTAAGAATTATCAAGCGTGTGTATGGTGCCGATATTGACATTAACACCATACCTCTCGACGACGCACAAACATATCAGCTACTGAGCAGTGGTGACACCACAGGTGTGTTCCAGTTAGAGTCTGCCGGTATGAAGCGGTACCTTAAAGAGCTAAAGCCAAGCGTTTTTGAGGACATAATTGCCATGGTCGCGCTGTATCGACCAGGCCCTATGCAGTTTATTGAGGAATTTGTAAACCGTAAGCATGGCCGCAATACTATTTCGTACCCGCATGCAAGCATGAGAAATTCACTCGAGCCAACCTATGGCATTTTGGTGTACCAAGAACAAGTGATGCAGATCAGCAAAGAAGTTTGTGGTTTTACCGGTGGAGAAGCCGATACGCTTCGCAAAGCAATTGGTAAGAAAAATGCTGCACTTATGGCCAAAATGAAAGACAAAATGATTGATGGCGGCCAAAAGCACTCTGGGATTGACCAAGCGCTAATGGAGCGTTTCTGGAAACAGCTCGAAGACTTTGCAGCCTATTGTTTTAACAAGTCTCACGCAGCTTGCTATGGACTTATTGCATACCAAACGGCATATCTTAAGGCGCACTATCCGTCGGCGTTTATGGCCGCTCTTATGACGAGTGATTACGACGACACCGACCGGCTAGCAATAGAAATTGCAGAATGTAAAAAAATGGGCATAGCAGTGTTGCCTCCAGATGTAAACGAATCGTTTGGCGAGTTTGCAGTTGTTCCTTCTGCCGAAGGCAAATTAACGGGCAAAGAAAACATTCGATTTGGCATGAACGCCGTTAAAAATGTTGGGACGGGCGCCGTAGATGAAATACTGCGAGCCAGAGAAACAGGCAAGTTTGCAAGTCTCGACGACTTTATTGCTGCTGTAAATACCCGCGTGGTCAACCGTAAGGCAGTAGAAAGCTTGACCCGTGCGGGGGCATTTGATGCGTTTCATGATCGAGGAGTTATGTTACACAACATGGACGTAATAGTTGCCTTCGGACAGCGGCTACAAAAGGAAAAAGCCAGCGGCCAAACAGATTTGTTTGGTTCGTCGGGGAACAGCGATGTAAAGTCTCGGCCAACACTGCAACTGCAAATACCCGAAGTAAAAATATCTATGCGCGAGCTACTGGCATGGGAGCGAGAGCTTATGGGTCTGTACCTTAGTCAGCAACCTTTAGAGGCTTTTACCACGTTACTCGAAGAGCAAACAACTCCTCTTAAGTCGATTGTGTCAGGCCATGACGGTAAGCAAGTAGTCGTGGGTGGCGCAATTACCGAGGCCCGCGAGATTACGACCAAGAAGGGCCAAAAAATGGCCTTCGTAAAACTTGAAGACATGACAGGTGATATTGAGCTAGTGCTGTTCCCAAGTTCTTACCAACGTACATTCGGCATGTGGGAACGCGACCGAATAATGATTGTACGAGGAAAAATATCTGCTAAAGACCGTGAAGGCAACGTCACAGAAGATATAAAAATAATGGTTGATGACGCACGCGAGGTAACCCACGAGCAGGCAGCTGCGTACGTCGGTACTGGTCGTAAACCGCGAACTTTGCGTCCACCAAAGCACGTACCAAATAGTGGCACCAAAGCAAGCACAAAGTCAGAAAACCCTAAGCTATACATACGCTTGCGAAAGAGCGATGACACTGCAACTTTGAACGACCTCAAGAGCATACTTGACGCATCTCACGGCGAAAACGAGGTTGTCTTGGTACTTGGTCCAGACGACGCCAAGCAGCCAATTCGTTTGCCCGGCAAAGTTGCCACAAACACCGAATTGCTAGACGGGCTCAAAGAGCTAGTTGGTGCAGACAACGTGGTACTTAGCTAGCGACTATTTAATGAGGCCGACGCTTTGGGTGAGTATAAAGCCTAATACAGCAATCACAACAAATGCGATATCGACAACTGGGTGATGCAAAACAAACTCCTCACCTTTTACGATAAACCGGTGCCATGCTAAGCTGTGACGAAGTAAAAATGCTAGTAGTGCCACAGAGGCAAGAAGGCTAATAGCGAACCCGCCCCAAGATGCGTTGGTCGAGGACAGTGTTTGCAAGCGGCTAACTTTCTTGGAATTATCAGAGGTTACGCCACCCGCACTACTTGCAGCAGCCTGGCTAGCGGTAGTCTTTTTGGGAGTGGTAGCCTCTGCTGGTGCTTGTTTTGCTTCGGGTGCTTCCGTAGCTGGTAGGGGTGTGGATGTTGTTGTGGGCACGGTGGCGGGCGGTGGAGTTGCTGTTGTCTGAGCTTTTGTTGAGGCTACCGGTACTGGTGCGGGTGCTGCTTTTGGCGCTGGTGCCGGTGCAGGAGCTGGCGCTGCAGCGATTGGCTGAGCGTACAGTGCGACCACAATAGTCTGAGGGCCAGTGCCACGGTAGTTTGGTGCATTAACAATGCCAAAGCCAACTTGGCTAAAGCTTCCGTTAAGTATGTTTGCTCGGTGTCCCGGAGAGTTCATCCAGCCGGTAATCGTGTCGCTAGAGGTTGTAAAGCCGTACGCAAGGTTTTCTCCTGCAGTTTGATAGGCATAGCCAACAGAACCTATCCAGTACCATGGTGTGACGCCAGTAGGACTGTTGTGCGCCCAATAATCGTGTACCATCATATCGTTAGCTTTGGCCTGCGCGGCTTGATTGAGCTGTGAGCTGAGCGCCAGCGAACCTAGCCCATTTGCAACGCGTTGGTTGTTAGTGCCAGACAGCAGGCTAGACGAGCCCATTTCTGACGCATATCCTAAAACATCTTTATTGAGGCTGCCAAGCCAAGAGTTAAGGACTAGGCCAAAGCTTATGACTGCAATCATGGGTAAGTAGGGCCAATATGCCTTTGCGTACGAATGGCCGTGTCTATGATGAGCACCGACTCTTTTTTTGGTGTGGCTTTTTGGTTTGCGACTAATTGTTTTTGCGACTGTCATAGGTGTTTTTGTTTGAAAAGTATTTACTTAAAATATACCATGAGCACTTTCATTTGGCAAATTGCGCACAGTAGAGTGCGATAGCAGTCGCTTGCACCACGTTAAGTGACTCTTTTTTGCCAAATTGCGGTATTTCTATTGTTGCGTCGCAAAGGGCCATAAGGCTGGTTTCTATGCCCTCAACCTCGCGCCCTATAAGTAGCGCAACCTTGGTTGGCGGATCCCATTCTGGTAATGCCGTGCTGGTACTAGTTTGCTCTAGGCCTACAACTGTGTAGCCACTATTTTGAAGGTCTTTAATAACGGTCGTAATGTCATCATGGTGCGACCACGCTACTAGTTCTGTGGCGCCAAGAGCAGTTTTATTAATCTGGCTCTGCAATTTATTGCGAATGTGTGGCAGGCGTTCGTCGGTACTATGAACGGGGTAGGGTGTGTAACCAGTTATGTACAAGTGTGACACTCCAAGGCACTCAGCAGTACGAAACAGCGAACCGACGTTGTGCGTGCTACGTATGTCATGTAGTAGTAAAACGATGTCCTTCATTGCATGCAGTATAGCACTTGGGCCGCTGCTAAAAACATGCTCTAAAACACTTCCTCGTGTAAGCATAAACGGGTATACTGATGTATATGAGTCAAGACGCTAGGTGGGATGAAGAGCGCTCTACGGAACGTAGGGCAGATATTTTACGTGTGCAGTACTACGACACTTCTACAGTAGGTCAAAAGCAGCTGTATAAAGACGTATTGCCAATCGAACAGATGCGCCAGTATCGCATAGTGCCACTTTCTGCAGACGCCAACAATATTTTGTTTGGTATTACGACAACTACTTCTCAGCAGACAATGAATGCTCTTGGCCAACATTTTACAGATCAAAAGGTGGCATTCTCGCTTATTTCTGACGCTGGTTTTCGTGACTATATGGAGGCATACGATCCACCACAAAAGGTGGAATATCACGATATCGCAATTGCCGGTGCCGACCAAGCAGCACACATCGATCAAGTGTCAGGCATGCTCGCCCAAGTGCGTGCCGACGACATGCTTGCTTACTTAGTTAGTCAAGCGCATCAACTTGGCGCCAGCGACATTCATCTTGAAGCCATGGTCGACGATACGCGCATACGACTTCGTATTGACGGCGTACTGCACCCAGTTGCGCGGTTACCTTTTGATAAATACCGCATACTTATTAGTGCGATCGCAAGTGCAGGCAACATTAGTACCAGTGCCGATGCTGCTCAGCAAGGTCACATTGCTCAGGCGGTGACCATGGCCGATGGCACCGCTGTCGACGTTAACGTGCGTCTCGAGACGGTACCAACCATACATGGGCTCGATGTAGTGATGCGACTATTTAACATGCAGCCAGAAATGTACCAGCTAGACAGACTTGGGCTGCGCGAAGAGCAACGTCAAATAGTCGACGACATTATAAAAAAGCCAAGCGGACTTGTGCTTGTAGTTGGCCCAACTGGTTCTGGCAAGACAACAACACTATATTCAATGCTAAACAGCCTCGTTAGCGACGAACGCAAAATTATTACCATAGAAGACCCGGTAGAGTACCAGTTCCCAGGTATATCACAAATTCCTGTTCACTCTGTAGAAGCAGGTAACGACGGCAGTTTTGCCGATAAATTACGTGCTATTCTTCGTCTTGACCCAGACGTAATTATGATTGGAGAGATACGAGACGAAGACACAGCGCGAACTGCGCTTCAGGCAAGTCTTACTGGCCACTTGGTGCTTAGTACGTTTCACGCCTCGACGGCCGCTGCCGCACTGACGCGTTTGCATGATGCAATGAAGCAAAACCCGTTGTTTGTCTCTGCTATTCGTCTTGTTATGGCGCAAAGACTTGTTCGTAAGCTAGACGACACCACTAAGGTTGCCTACCAACCAACTCCAGAAGAAATGGCACACATACTTGCGGTTGTCGAAGGCCTGCCCGCAACGGTACCGAAGCCGCAGCTCGAAGGCTTGCAACTATATAAAGCGGGCAGTTCTGCAACAAACCCATACGGCTACTCGGGCCAAATTGCAATTCGCGAACAGTTTCGCATGACAGGCGAAATACGAAAATTACTCGAAACCAGCGCTGCCGTACTTTCGGCGCAAGACATAGAAGCTGCAGCAATTGCTAGCGGCATGCAAACCATGATGCAAGACGCAATACTACACGTAGTAGCAGGCGAAACAAGCCTCGAAGAAGTTCTCCGCGTTATCGAATAAGGGCCTTCGAACTCTGTCCAAGTTGAATAAACTCATCCATTGGCATGGACAGGGCGTGACATGAAGGGTCGTAAGTCAAGGACCCTTTAACCTTTGAGTCTGCAAGTGCATACAGTCCTATGTCTCTTTTGAGCCAATCGGGTGCGCCGGTAATGGTGTGTTCTCGCATACCTCTACGAGCAGCTATTTTTGCCAGCGAGCCGTGAGTTACTGCAAAAACATAGGGCCAGGCTTCGGCCAATCCACTTTCTGTAAGATACGT
>JBATPG010000069.1:0-13724 GCA_049291335.1 Saccharimonadales bacterium (SeqCode)
ATCATGGCTCGGCCTACTTTTTGAACCGAAACCGCAACAATTTTTTCTCTGTCTTTGTACCTTTGCCGCTGTTTATCCAGTGCCTCTACCATAATAATGGTGTCATCTACTATAAGAGAAAGCCCCAGAATAAGCGCAAATAGTGTAATAGTGTTTAGCGTGTACCCTATGCCGTACAGCAACCCAATAACGCTTACTATAACCGTAACCATAGACAGCACTGTGACTATAGAAGCCCTAAAGGCTATAACTATTGAGCCCACAACCAAGACGGCTAGCAGGCCTTCGAGCAACGTCTTTTGCAGTTCGCTAATTTGCTGTCGTATGCTTGGCGCATAACCGGCACTGACATACATTTTGTAGCCAGAGTCTGGGTACTTTTGCGCGTACATTTCGCTAACTTTTTGTAGTTGATCGTCAAACGCTAGTGCGTCTGCGCCCTTTACGCTTGTTACGCCTATTGCAACGGCACTGTAGAAGTTACTTGCATCGTTTTCGCGAACGCCATAGCGCTCGAACTTTGTCTGCAGCGTGCTAAGTTGGCCTGTAACAGGGTTAGTCGCTTGCTCTACTGGCTGAATAACAGATGCGTCTGCAATAAGGCCGCCCTTGTTTGCTAGCAGTAGTTCGACTGCTTTTTGAGCGTCCTCAGCGACTTGTACGCTAGATTTGTTCGGGTCTGTTTTAGAAACAAACGAAATTACTGCATCGTCACCACGCTGTGTTACGCCAAATTTTGCTGCTTCAAACTGCAAAGTTGCCTGTGGCGGTAGTATTTTTTCGTTATAAATTTTAGTCTGTAGCTCTTTAGTCTTGGCGGCGGCATCAGTGCCTTCGTCGTACTGAACAGCTACAGTGTAAAAGTTGCCAAGGCTAGAGGTGCGGACCGTTGCGACACTGTCGTCTTGCAGTAGCACTTTACTAATGGGCTTTGTTACGGCCTCATCTAGTTTTTGGGCATCATTTACAAAGTACGTTCCTTGCCCAATGGCAAACGGTACGTTTATGGCTGGGAAGCCGTCTCTTTTAAGTAAAGTGGTATAACTAAGCACCCCAAATGCAAGAATAAGTATAGCTAAGCCTGCAGTTAGCTTTGGTCGCTTAAAAAAGAATAAGCTGAGTTTCTGTAAGGGGCGCAATTTTTCAGTCGCCGTGTTTTTCTTTACTGATTTAGTAGCCACATACCCTCCTGTTGGTAACTATTATTGTACTATTGATACGCTGAGCTTGCCACTATATTTTTTATATTAAGCTTTAATCAAATTTGTAACCCTACGAATAGCCAACTGCGCATACAATTTATAAGTTGATGCACTTTCTCGTAGCAAATCGTAGGGGCTAGCACTTCTACCAACTCTTGCTACAGCCGCCACGCCAATGGTGTCTATGCCTACCTGCTGGCAAGAAAAGACCGCTCTTGGTAAATGGTAGCTCTGCGTCACGGCTATGGCACTGGTTACTCCACGCTGGTTATGGGCCCGATAGCACGAATCGTAGGTGTCAAAACCAAACTTATCTACCTCTATTACACCGGCTGGCACGCCAAGTTCTATAGCTTCTCGCTTCATAATTGCTGGTTCGTCATGGTCGGGAAAACTACCGTCGCCCGACATAAGTATTCTTTGAACTTGCCCAGTTTTATACAGCGCAACTGCAGTTTCTATGCGCCATCGCAAATAGTTTGAGGGCTCGGTACCGCGGTTGCGGAGAGCTGCGCCAAAAACAATAGCATAGTCTTTTTTGGGCACGATACCCTCTGTAGTCTGCGCCAATGTGTACCGCTCGTTGTGAGTTAGTACGTATGTACCAATAACGGGAAAAAGAAGTAAAAGGAACAGGCCAATGAAAAGAAGCGCCAAAACAATACGTCGTAGCGTTTTCTTACCCTTACTAAATGCACCTGTTTGCTCCTTAGACATACACTCTAGTGTACCGTTTATGGTTGCACCTGACTAGCGCTAGAGCTAACGCTTAAGAAAAATCTATCTGCCTTACTCTGTTACGGTAACGCCACGCCAAAAGGCAACATAGTTTGTAAAGTCTTTGCCGACTTTTTCTACCGAGCCTTCTTTAGGCTGTGGGTAGTACCAGGCTGCGTCTTGGTTTGTCTGCCCGTTTACCTCTACGTTATAATAGCTGGCTTCGCCTTTCCAAAAACACGTGGTGTGCATGTCACTTGGAGTATAAAACTCTTTATTAATGGCGCTTGGCGGAAAGTACCAGTTGCCCTCAATGTAAATAAGGTCTTCTTTGTTTGCCTCTGCTATAACTTGATTGTTCCATAGTGCTTTCATGTATGTCTCCTGCTTGCTTAGTTTATTGCTGTTCTTTTAAAATCTGCTCTAGCTTTTCCATTTTTGGCGCAATACGTATTTGGCAATATGGCTGAGCCGCGTTATTTAAGTAGTAATCTTTATGCTCTGGCTCTGCTTCATAAAACACGTCTCCTTTAACTACTTCTGTGACAATTGGGTCTAGGTAGTCTTTTTGCGCTTCTGCTATTGCGCTCGTAATGACCCGTAAGTCACTGTCGTTAGTATACATAACTATAGAGCGATATTCGGTGCCTTTGTCTGCGCCCTGCTGGTTTAGGGTTGTTGGGTCGTGTGTTTTAAAAAATATGTCTAACAAGTAGCTAAGTGAAACTACGTTTTCGTCGTACTCGACACGTATAACCTCGGCATGGCCAGTTGTGCCTGTTGCGACTTTGTAGTAGTCAGGGTTTGTAGTGCTGCCGCCTGCATAACCAGACGCAACGTTTGTTACTCCGTCAAGACGTTGAAAAACTGCTTCGGTGCACCAAAAACACCCGCCACCCAAAATAATTTGTTTCATAGTGTTAGTATACCCAGTTTCACGACTTTACGTTGTATAACATCTTACAGGCGTTTGCCGGTGCGGGCTTGATTGGCCCAATGGTCGGCTAGCTCGTTGCCCTCGTCGTTGTTGTGGCCACGCACCCAAATTAGTTCAGCTTGCGACTCTCGGTACTGTGGGCAAACTTCTTGAACAATATCTAGGTTCTTTATGGCGCCGCCCTTTTTCTTCCAGCCGTTTGCTTCCCAGTTGAGCGACCATTTGGTAATAACGTTTATCCAGAACTCGCTGTCGGTATATATTTGGCACGGTTTGCCGTTAGCGTGCCTTAGGGCAGCCATGAGGGCATAGCCCTCCATACGTATGTTAGTTGTGTGTTCGCCACTTGGCTCGCCACCAAGTATTACAGGCTTGCCACCCGAAACAACTGCAAACCCCCCAGGACCAGGGTTTGGGCTCGCACTACCGTCTGTATAGTAAATTGTCATTCTGCTTATGATACCATTTGCTGGCGCCTACGTTGGTACAAAATGGCGAATGTTATTGAGCCGTTGGCTAGCACCAGGTACAGTGGGAACGCCAGACTAGGAATGTTATATGCGGTAAGCGAAAGTATGGTGAAAAATGGTGCAATTGTGCCAATTAAAAATGTTTGCCAGGTTTCTTCGTACGGCTTTAGCCACGCGTGCCGTAGTGTGGGCAACATAACAATAAAGTCTATGGTAAGCGGAACGATTATGCCAATGGTTGGCGAGTTAAAGACAAGCCATAGCACCAAGCCTGCGATTGCACCAATCTGACAAAACGCGTCAAACCGTGAAAACTTTGCTATGCCGTATTTTAGCCCCAGTAAGACGACTAACGCAGTACAAATTGAGCTGCCAAGCAAAAATAGCGCGGTTTTGCCCTCGCCCGCCGCAAATGCGGCAGAAGCAGCAATACCCGTTAGCAGCGTCCAGGTAAACCAAGTAACAATGTTGGGCTTTGTTTTACCCTTAACAATGTCTATTAGGTACGGCACGGTAGAAAACACCGCAATCAACGCCCCAACAATCGCTAATGATTCTCTCATTTATTCAAAAGCCTTGCGCAATTCAGATAGCTCGGGCAAATTGATTGGCTTTGCTATTCTAGCCAGCTCCTCATCTGAAATAAGGCCAATGCCGGCATTATTTCTCGCAAATAGCGTTATATGTGCAACTTGTTTTGGAAAATCTTGTTCAAATGTATCGTTCAAGCTTTGGAACAACTCATCAAGGTATGGCACATTGCACTTCACGACTATCGATTTGCGGTCATCTTTCTCAACAACAAAAAATTCATTTGTGACCTCATATTCCGTTATATGTTGCTGCGCTTCAAACTCTAAGAATGCCGTTATAAATTCTTGTTCTACCCCATTGCTATTTTTCAAAGTTAGCAGTGGCACAAGTCTTTTGGTGCAAATTAGTGATATATGATGCTCTGTCTGTACTGGCAAGTTTTCACCATCAATCACAATTTCGCGCGGTAAGCCTTTAAGCTGCAGGTCACAAAGAGCAATATAGCCATTATCAAAATTATGATGCCTGTCAGTTATGTAATTCACGCTGCTGCGCCTCTATCAATTGAATACTCATGATATGTGTCGTTAACCCTGCTTATTTCGTCAATAATAATTTGGGCAACTTTTTGAGGGTCGTTATAGGTTTCGTAGCCCTCTGGTTTGTGCCCGTCCCAAAAAGGCGTTTTCATGCCACCCGGCAAAACTAAGCTTACAAAAACACCACAGTTAAGTCTTTCAGCTTCTAAGCCTAAGCTTCTTGCGAACCCAACTTGTGCATGTTTTGTAAGAGCATATACGGCCTCATTGTCACGTGCTTTTGTTCCGGTACTTGAACTAATTACTACAAATTTCCCGCTGTCTTGCTGGCACATTTTTTGCCAGACTTTTTGCGCAATTAGTAGTGAATTTGTAACATTAATGTCTACCGTAGTTGCTACGTCTTGTTGGAGTTCAAAATCGCCTTGATAGCCTACACCCGCAGACCAAATGAAACTTTCTATTTCATTCTCCACAAACAAAGAATCTAACTTGAATATAAAATTCTCGACAGCTTCTCTATTTGCAAGATCTACCCGCGCACCTTTGCCATGCTTTGCGCTGTCATATGACCTACCAATGATGTAGCATTCGTTGCCGACTTTTCTCATCAAACATGCAATTTCCCAACCTAGACCATGCGTACCACCAAGAATAATGTTCATACGCCCTATAACTTTCTTAAGTATTCGAGTGTGCCGGCAGTATAATGTTCGGCTGTGTAAGTAACAGCTACACCATCGTGCTCGTCTACGGCCAGTGCCTCGCCCGTAAACACAAACTGCGTTTGGGCACCCTTCTCAGCGAAATAACGTGCCATTTCGTAGTCGCCCGTACTGTCGCCAAAGCAAATAAACGAATCGTGAGAAATGTCGCTTACTGACTGCACCCACTGCTTTATAAGGTGTGCCCCGGCGTGCTTGCCAGCGTCACGTGCGTGCACGTCAATGCTTTCGACAGTGGTGGCAATAGTGACATCGTCTTGCTTAAAGTCCTGTTGTAGCTCTGCTACCAGCTCAGCTTTTTGCCTGTCAAAATCTGCCTGGCTAACTTCTGCTAGTTTTACAAAGGTCGACATTGCCTTTTTGTAGGCGTAGTTCGACATAGTTGCGGCGGCACCAGTGCGCTCGTACACCGCAACGGCCTTATCCTTAAGCTCGTTCGAAATACAGTAGTCTGTGGTGGTGTGCACTGCACGGCCGTTAACAAAGTGGGTCGTTACACCGCCCATTTCGGTAGCGACAAACAAATGACTCATGCGCCCTTGGTCTGTTAAAAAGCTTTGTAATGGCTCCACTACCTCAACGCCTACCCTATCGTAGCCTCGGCCTGTGTTGATCGCCACATACACCGATGCGTCGAGTAGTTTAGCGATGTGTCGCAGTACTTCTGTGTTTATAGGCTCACCAACATCGCACAACACGCCGTCAACATCAAACACGTACACCGTGCTGTCTGTGTTGGATTTTTCTAACTCTGTCATTACAACTCTGAAATGTTAACTCGTTTTTGTTCGGTGGTGTCGCGGTCGCGCACGGTAACGGTGTTGTCTTCTAGCGTGTCGAAGTCAATGACTACGCAGCACGGCGTGCCGATTTCGTCTTGACGGCGGTAGCGCTTGCCAATGTTACCGTTGTCGTCCCACATAACTGCCCCGTGTTTTTGCTTTAGCTGGGCATAGACTTCGCGGGCTTTTGCTACAAGCTCTGGCTTGTTTTTTAGCAATGGTGAAACTGCAAATTTAACAGGCGCGAGGTGCTCTGGTAGTTTTAGGTATATGCGCTTTTCGCCGTTAACTTCGTCTTCTGTGTAAGCAGCGCAAAGTACGGCCATAAGCGCGCGCTCTACTCCAAAACTTGGTTCTATAACATGCGGTACGAATGGTGCGGAGCCGTCTTTAGGGCGGTATTCCATGTTTTTACCGCTAACACGCTGAATGTTACCAAGGTCAAAGTCGGTGCGGTACGCCAGGCCCATTAACTCTTCGCGACCAATTGGGTAGTCAAACTCAAAGTCTATGGTGCGCTTGCTGTAGTGTGCGCGGTCGCTTTCTGGTACTTCTAGCTCATGAACGGTGCCTTCGGGCAGACCAAGTGCTGCAAACCACTTTTTGCAGAGCTCTACCCACTTTTCGAACTCTGCTTCCCAGGTGTCTGGGTGTACAAAATACTCGATTTCCATTTGTTCAAACTCGCGGCTACGAAACACAAAGTCTCGCGGGCTAATTTCGTTACGAAACGCCTTGCCCTGCTGTGCCATACCAAATGGCATGTCTGGATACAGGGTGTCTACAATGTTTTTGTAGTTGGTAAATATACCCTGTGCTGTTTCTGGACGTAGATAACTAATAGAACTTTCGTCGTCAACAGGACCAACATTGGTCTTAAACATCATGTTAAAAGCGCGGGCTTCACCAAATGTACCTTTTTGGCCACAACTTGGGCACCTGTTTGGGTCGTCTAGTTTGTCTGCACGAAAACGGCCTTTGCAGTTGCCGCATTCTACAAGCGGGTCGGTAAAGGTTTCAACATGGCCACTAGCCTGCCAGACTTTTTGGTTCATAAGTATTGCCGCGTCTACGCCGTACATGCTGTCTAGCTCGTCGACAAACATCTTCCACCACATGTTCATAATGTTTCGTTTTAGTTGCACGCCTAGTGGACCATAGTCCCACGTACCGCTTAGGCCACCATATACTTCAGAGCCTTGAAAGATAAAACCGCGTCGTTTACATAGGCTAACAATTGACTCTAAGCTTGTAACATTTTTTTGCTCACTCATATGCCTACCAGTATACCTCTGATATAAACACCTTGGCAATCTAAAAGTGGTTCGGTTAGCCTGGGATGGGTAGATGCGTTTTAAGCAGGGTTTGCAGTAGTACTAAACATTCTTTGTTGGCTTCTGTCATGCCAGCCACGCGCTGTAGGTCAGAGGGAGAATGGCCAGCAAACACCATGCGCAGTGCGCGAATATGCCGAGAAGCTAATAGCCCTTCTGGGCTGGTCTGTAAACCACTTTTTTCAAAATCGTAACTGTAGCATTTGTCTTCGAGTAGTTTTTCGCCGTGTGCGTCGCGCTGCAGGTCAAAACCATGACCAGATATTTTAAGTAGTTGAGCACTAAACCACCCTTGTACTAGTGTTACATCGACATTTGGGTCATTTAGGCCCTCTAGCGCATGTGCCAGAGTGGTAAAGTAGGCACTGTCGGCGTTGTCTTCGGTAACGGTGTTGATAAGTCGTAGCATGTCGTAAGCGGCTGTAGTTTTAGTAATGTCTTTGGTAATGTCGCCGTAGTGACACTGTAAACGTGCAGAAGTAAGCGTGTACAGGTTGCTTTTGCCTTCAAGTAAAACAAGTTCACTTATACTAAAAAGCTCGACACCACCAGCAAGCTTACTTTTGATTTTGCGCACCCCTTTGGCAATAAAACTTATTTTGCCCTGGTCAGGTGTTATGCACGTAACTATGCGGTCTGCTTCGCCATACTGCACCCTGTTAAGTATGATTCCTGTGGTTTTAAGGTGTTGCATGTACGCTAACCTCCTTAGAAATTGAGTCAAACAGTTGTTCGATAGTACAATGCGACTTATGGTACACGGCCTTAGTGTTTAACTGTTTGCTTACCTTAAAAATGGCCGCCATTTCTACCGAAGGCAAACTGGTGTATATAAAAACCGGTATATCTATCCACTCGGTGTAGCTTTTAAATTCATACAAGAACTCTACCCCGTTGTGCTTGGATATTTGTAGCTCTATAAGTACAAAGTCTGGCTTTTTTTCGTCTGCTGCGTGTATGGCAGACTCGGCTGTTTTGTTCCAGGCGATTGAATAGTGGCGCTTTGACGCTTCGTCTACCAACATCTGCCCCATAATAACGTCGGGTTCTACAAGAAGTATGTGTTTCATATGCTTCAAACTAATTGCATTTGGCGGCACACGGGAATGGTTACCGCGAGACCGCTCATGTTATGGTACTTGCCGACGTGCAGTGAAGCATAGATAGATTCTAGTAGTTGCTCTGCTACGAACACCCCTGTTGCAGGACCAGTCACGAACGATCTAAACGGTTGCGTTGCTTTGTGCTGCAAAGCATGCGCCCGTCGAAGCGTACTCTTTGAAAGGTCAGCACTTGTACTGTACAACCCTGTTACGACACCGTGCTTTGTCATGTGTGCGCTTAGCTGCAACGGGCGAGGTTCTTCGGACTGTGACTCAGAAACAATAAACACTTGGCCTATGCTGGTAAGAATTGACCGCATAATGGTGGCATCTGTCATGACAGGGCTTAAACGACCCATGTCGCCCAAACTTAGTTGCACGCCGTAAGCGCTAGCCAGTGGCTGCAAGTTGTGTGACACGTCGAGCAATATTGAGTACAGCGAGGTTGGCTCAACCAGTGGTTGCATGGCATTGCTATGTAGTTTTACGCTTAAAATGTAATTTTCGGTGAGTTGCATGGCAGCTTCTGCAATGGCATGAATCTGCTCGGTGGTTTGTGCGGTTTCGCTCAAGCGAGTAATTTGCAAGAAAGACAGGTGCAATTGCTCGGCAAGGCTTATAAACAGTGGGTACTGACCCGTGTCCTGAGCTTGTGATTCCAACCTATACACCTCCCGTTAGCCACCCTAATCTAGATACAGTATAGCGAAAGATGTGTCTACGCGCTACGGCGAGAAGTGCGCATTTGGCAAAATAATGTTGTCAAAATCGGCTTGGAAGGCTGGTGACTCTGTCCAGATTTTTAACGTCTTGTCGCGAAGCGGAAAAATAACCATAGTTCCCTGCTTGTTTGGGGCAACCTGACCAGATATTTTAGAACCAACATCGGAAGGGTTCTTTGGCAATGCGTAAGCAGATATAGTCACCTTGCCCGTTTTTTGCAGTCCGGCAAATTGGTTTAGCACACTACTGTAGGCGTTTGGCACAACCTGTGTTCTAAGTGCATATGACGAACCAGGGTCTTTTGTAGATGGTACGGTGTCGGGGTGCATAAACACGTTAACGGGTGCTGAGGAGGCAGTTTGCCCCTCGCTGTATACACTCCATGTTTTAGGATACGTTATTTCGACGCTACCAAAGGTAGCTGGGCCTACCCAGACTTGATATGGTAGCTTAGCAGCCTCGGCATATTTAATGGCGTCTTCGGCTTGTACTTTTTTAGTGTTGTCTTTTACGGCTACCGCAACAATTTCGTCACTAGAAGTTTTGTACTTAGTACGCTCCATATATGCCCAAACACCAAACACCAGTGCTGCTAGCAGCATTAAGCCTAGTAAGCTTATGGTAACGATAGTGCTCGTGCTACCCCGCTGTGACGAAAGATTTTTCATACTACCCCTATGGTACTGTAGTTTTGCACAAAAGCGCAAGCGTTATTGCTTACCAGAGCTAGCCGAAGGGTAGCTATACAGCACTACACCTTTCTGCTTAGAAACTGGCTCTTTGCCGGGAATGGTAAATGCAATGCTGGCAAGCTTACCACCGTAGGGCTGCATATGTTCGTCGAGTCGCACCATGTACTTGTCGAGTAAAAACACAAAAACACCATCTGCTTTTGGCCACGGTGTTGACCAAAAATCTCCCCACCGTACCTCTACCAGGTCGCCGTACTTACGAAGTCGAAACCGAGAAATAACAACTAGTAGTGGGTTTAGTTCTATGCCAATAGCATGAATGCCCCGTTCTGCCGCAAGCTTTAGCACGGCGCCGTCGCCACTGCCGAGTTCTAGTAGTGTTTGGCCAGGACGCAATTTAAGCAAGTCGAGCGCGGTTTCACCTTGGGCTTTTAGTGTCGGCAAATAAGGTGCGCCCCTAAGGAGTACCCCTGCAAAAAGCAGCAACAACACGCCAAATACTATAAAAAATACGATCATTCTTTGTTTGCTTGCACCCGAATGTCTAGCCCAACTTGTTCAAGATACGCGGCTATGTCGTCGGCTAGTTTTTGCCCTTCTGTATGAAGTTCAAGCGCCTGGTCTAGTGGTACGCTACCGCTTTCTAGTTGCCCGACTATTTCCTCGAGTTTGGCAATGCTTGCGCTGTAGTCAAACTGCTTGCTTGTGGTACTGGTGGTAGTTTTGGTCATGTTGTTGCTCCTTTACGTTTCACTTCTGCTTGTACTACGGCGTCTTTAAACTGAATCGCCAAAGCGTCTCCACTATGCACCTGACGCCCGCTTAGCACTGTCTTGCCTGCGTTGTCTCGCACAATGGCATAGCCTTGTTGCAGGGGCCTTTGTGGGTCAAGCACGGCCAGCATCTTTGTTTTAGCGGCAAGTGCCTCGACCGCCGAACGATATATGTACGCCCTTGCGCTACCCAAGTCTTTACGTAGTACGCTGACCATTTGTAGCTCTGTTAAAATTGTTTGTGTAATGTTTTCTGTCAGCGCTTTTCGTAAACTTCGCACGTGACGCTTTTCGGTTGTTTTGTCTGGGGTGAGTAGTTCGGCGGCGTTACTTGGTGTACTAGCCCGCTTGTCTGCCGCTAGCTCTGCTAGGCTCACATCTACCTCGTGGCCTATGGCTACTAGTGTTGGCACGCGACTTGCCGACACGGCGCGCACGACTCGCTCGTCGCTAAAGGCCGCTAAATCTTCGGGGCTACCCCCGCCGCGAATCATGACTACTAATTCAGGCAGTTCTGGTTCTGCGTTAATCCGCTGCAAAGCTCCAACTAACGCTCCCGGGGCATTTATGCCCTGCACTAGTACGTCGTAAACATCGACAGTCATGGCCTGCCAACGTGCACTGGTAATTTTTATAAAATCGGCATAGGCAGCAGATTGCGCAGAGGTTATAACAGCAATATGCTTTGGTGGGTAAGGCAACGGGCGCTTACGCGCTTCGTCAAACAAGCCCTCTTTTTGTAATTTTAGGGCAAGCAAATCGTTGGCCCGCTTTAAAGCCCCTTCGCCAATAGGCACAATAGACTGCACCTGAAAACTAAAGTTATACAGCTGGTGCAACCGAGGCGTGCCCGCAACACGCACCACCATGCCGTCTTCGAGTGGCCCAGGCAATGAATAAATAGTAGCAAAGCATTTTATGGTTGAGTCTTCGTCCTTTAAGTCAAAATAGACCCATTTGCCCTTGCTAACCCTAAAGTTGGCGAGCTCGCCTTCTATTTCAACATACGGGAACGCGCCTTCAAGCGTCGCGTTAAGCGACATGACAAATTCTGAAACCCCAAAAACATACTCTTGCATGGTACCTACTAGTATACCTGG
Organism: Saccharimonadales bacterium (SeqCode); assembly: GCA_049291335.1. Classification (GTDB taxonomy): domain Bacteria; phylum Patescibacteriota; class Saccharimonadia; order Saccharimonadales; family UBA4665; genus JAGXIT01. Next base: position 11,632 of record JBATPG010000069.1, read on the forward strand.
CTAGGTGTCTTGTGTGTCGAAATTTGTTTTGCGCAAATTACGGTGATAGAAATAATAGCCCGGAGGCAACTGAATAATAGTGCTCAGTACGCGGTACATAATAGTCACCGGCAAGCTTAGTCGAGACGGCACACCCGTTGCCGAGAGGGTTAGCGTCATAAGACCCTCGTAAATGCCAATGCCCCCTGGCAGTACGCTTATAAGACCCGCAAAGTTAGCCACTGCATAGGCCAAAATAACAGCCCCAATGTTTATAAACTCGCCAAAGGCTATGTAGACTACGTAAATTGTCATAACTTCCCATACGTTTGCCATCATTGCCCAAACAAATGGCCGGCGCAGGCTGCGCCAGTCTTTGCTCATTAGTACGTAGTTTTCGTGCAAGTCTTCGAACGTACTTTTGGTTTTGTCTATATTGATTGTTTCGGGGTTATTTTTAAGAAACCAGTGGATGGACCTGTTTAGCGCTCTTGTTAGATAGGTAAAAAAGCCGGCAATGCGCTTTTTGTCGCCGATAATAAACCAAAAACCCAGCGTTCCCAGCACGAGCAGTGTCGTGAGTATTCCAGCCAACAACAGAATAACGCTGTTCATGTGCCCCTGTACTGCGAGCGCAAACACCGCAAAGACAATTAAAATTTCAAACGACAAGAACAATAGCACAAGTTTTAGCAGCTGCACGGCGGTGGCCTTGGGTGCGGTAATGTTATCATCTTTCATGCGGACGCCAAAGTACGATATGCCTGTTACCCCACCACTTGGGAACACGTGGTTTACAAAGTTCAGTTCTAGGCTGGCTTGAAACAATTTTTTATACGATAACTTGTTACCGACTAAGTTAAACAGGCTTCTATATAAGCGAGTTTGTGCGTCGTAGTTAAGTATTTGCACCGGTATCATGAGCAGTAGCGCAAACAAGTTTACCTTTAGCAGGTTTTTAAAAGTTACTTCAAACTGGTCCCAGATGGCAAAAATCAAAATAGCTAAAGCTACAAGCGTCACCACGTTGACTATCATCTTCCAGTTGCGGCGCCAAAAGTTATTTCGAGGAGTATCGGTCATAGTACGTTATTATTATACAAGTAGATGAATAACGCGAGCGAACAATCAATTTGCATTTTAGGCAGACAGCCAGAACTTGGCCTTGCCGAGCTAGAGAGCCTATACGGCGCTAGCGCAATTCGACGCGTTAGCCAACATGTGGCGCTTATAAACCTACCCGACACCGAAATTACGTTTAGCAGACTCGGTGGTAGTACTCGTTTGGCACAAGTTGTTTCGGTGCTAAGTTCTAGCAACTGGAAGGTTGTAGAAAAAGAGCTCGCAAAACTAGCCCGCAAAGACGAACTAACCACCTTGGCTTCTGGAAAGCTACATCTTGGTATATCTGCCTATGGTTTTAGCCAGACGCCTGCCAAAATTCAGGCCACTGCCCTAACCCTTAAAAAGATTCTTCGTACCGACGATAGGTCTGTACGAGTAGTGCCAAACCCCGAAGTAGAACTCAACACAGCCCAAGTACTACACAACCAGCTTGCCACCGACAAGGGCGTAGAAGTGCTTTTGATAGCCGACGGGGCCAAAACCATCATAGCCGTTACAACTAGCGTGCAAGACATAGACAGCTACACCCTACGCGACCGTGGCCGACCAAAGCGCGATGCCCGCGTTGGCATGTTGCCACCAAAACTGGCGCAAATTATTATAAACCTTGCTGTTGGCATCCTTCCGAAAAGCAGTTTAGATAAAATTGCAAAAATACCTACGGGCAAAGCAATACCGAGCGCATTTACAGATCGAACTATTCTTGACCCTTTTTGTGGTACAGGGGTAGTCTTGCAAGAGGCACTCTTAATGGGCTATGACGTTATCGGCACCGACTTGGAGCCTCGAATGATTGATTACTCACAACAAAATTTAGATTGGCTCTCTCGCCTACATGAATGGGACCTTCCCTCTTTTACGCTCAAAGCCGGGGATGCTACAAGCATTGAATGGGATAGATCTCTTGCACCGGGGAAATCACTTCCGTTTCTTGATTTCGTGGCATGCGAGACATATCTAGGGCGCCCTTTTACCACTACACCTACAAC
>JBATPG010000070.1:0-11355 GCA_049291335.1 Saccharimonadales bacterium (SeqCode)
ACTCAATCCGCTTAGAAGAATATATATTAACGATAAATCCTGTTATAACAGCGTACAGGGCGACCCCAATAACCAGAGTTATGCTACCTATGCCCCGACCCAAATTAGTTACGGGGTACATATCGCCATACCCAACAGTAGTTATTGAAACAATTGCCCACCACAAGGCATCACTGGCTGTTTTAATAACTGCACCGGCTGCGTTCTGTTCGGCAAACAACATTGCTATAGAACCAAATTCTATTAGAAGTATAACGGCGAAAAACACAAGATACAGCGAAGTGTTTGCTAGCTTTTTGTACAAAAGCTTAAAGATGTTTCTGTGACCTTCTTTGCGCAAATATCGAGCCGCTCGTACAACTCGAAACACCCTAAAGATGTTAAAGAACGAGAGCGGAACAGAGGCCAATAAGTCTGACCAACCAAATTGCCTAAAAAAGTAATTTGCCTTGGCTTTTGTACCAAAAAACCTTCGACAAAAATCAATTAAAAATAAAAACGCTATGCCAATATCAACCGCTACCACCACATCTAGAGCAGTACCTTTCGGCAAAAAAAGTGTTAAGACAAGGTTTATGTAGGCCAGAAGCGAAACAGCCAACATAAAAAACTCGTACGGTACGTTTCCTGTTAGGCCTGCTTTTTTTAAATCTTGTTCCATTAGCTATGCTCCGTTCTATGTTCGATTGTAGCACCAAACGGTGCATCTGTCTCTCTTGGGTAGATTCTTGTTTGATACCCTCTATGGTATATTTAGAACAATATAACATAAGCGAGATACTTGCTATGCAACCCGAAAAAGACGAAAACAATGTAAACGAAAACGTAACCCCGCCCGAAGCATCAGCAGAAAGCTCCTTTGTACCAAATGCAGACAACCAAGCTGCCACATCTCATGTTGAAGTTACTGCTGAGCCAGAACAAGACGAATCAGAAGTGCTAAAAGACGCACCTCTAGGAAATGACGACGAAGAAGAGCTCGAAAACTCACCTGCACCAGTAATTACCCATACGCACGAAAAACAATCATTCTTTTCTAAACATAAAATGCTGGTCTTTGTGGGCATAGTAGTGGTACTGCTTGTTGCTACGGCTGCCGCATATGTGGCTATGACTGGCAGCAAAGAAGAACCTGTTGAAACAACAGCTCAAAAGAAGTCAGTCGTACTGCTAGGGGCAGAAGCCTCGGTAGTAGACGGCGTGGCAGAGGTTAGCAAAGACGGCAAGACCTGGGTTGTACTAAAAGCCGGCGACGCCGTAGCGGTTGGCCAAACAGTGCGCACCGCGGCAGATGGCCGTGTGGTTATAGCCATTGACGATGGTAGTGCCCTGCGTGTCAATAACTCGTCAGAGGTTAAGGTAGTAAGCCTGCAAACAAAAAATGTTAAGTTCAGTAACGAAAACGGCGAAGTATATGCCCGCGTTGTACCAAGCGACCGCGCTTTTGTAGTTGCGGTTAACGACGAAACGTACACTGCTAAGGGCACAGCCTATAAAACAGTTAACCGAGAAGACAGCCAAGGCGTAGAGGTGTACCACAGTGCCGTTACAGTAGGCGTAGCAAAAACAGACGTTGCCGAGGGCAAACGTTACTATCAAGTTAACCCAGACGCCGCGCTCGTAAAAAAGACAACCGACATTCCCACTGACCAGTTAACTACAGACGCATTTTTGGTATGGAACCTTGAACAAGACAAAAAAACTACCGAGTACGCCGACAAGCTTGGCTACCTAACGACTCTAGAACAAAAGAAAGCCGAAGCAGCCCAAAAAGCAGCCGCTGCAGCCGCAGCCGCAAAAGCCGTTACTCCAGCAAGCACGGCAGGCATAAAACTAACTGCTGCCAAAACCGACACTGGTGTTAAGCTGTCGTGGACCCTTAGCGGTGTAACAGCCGAAAAAGGCTTTAAACTAGTTAAAAGTAAAAACGCCAACCCAACATTTGGTGTCGACGACGCCACCTACGTTAGTTCTAGTACTACTCGTAGCTACACCTGGACGCTAAAAGACGGCAAAACCTACAACTTTAGAGTCTGCACCTACACGGGCGACAGCTGTACAAACTACAGCAACAACGCCAGCGCTACTGCGCCTACGTCCACAGCTTCTGTACCTACTGGCAGCTTGACTCTTTCCAGCCCTGGCGGCAAGAACGTTGAATGGGCGCTAAACGGGAGTGCGCCTAACGGCTACAAGCTCGTGTGGGGTACCAGCCCAAACCCAACATACGGTAATAGTTCGGCAACCTATTACGACAAAGGCGCAACCAACGGTGCAATCGGCGCAGATGGTACTGGCAGGTACTATGTACGCGTTTGTATGTACACTGACGACGGTTGCATAAACTACAGCAACCAAATTTACACTGACCTCTAGCATGCATAATTGAATGTTCTCAGATCAAGACTATCTGGTAAGCTACTAGTATGAAGTTACAAAAGTTTCGCTGGAGCAAGGTGTACGAGTCGCAAGAAGAAGAGCTTATAGGCATTTTAGAGGCCAAGGGCGTTACCGCAACGCGTTGGGCTGTGCATGAGCCTATAGAGCTTGCTACACACGCCTACGGTACCGACACGACCCTCTGGTGCGCAGATGGATCGGTAACCTACGACTTTGGAACACAAAAGTTTGTACTACAACCTGGCGACGGCCTGTTTATACCCGCTGACTACGGCTTTACCGCTACCGTTGGCATGTTTGGCTGTGCCGTCTACGAAGCGTAGGCACAATTGCCATTAGTAGCAATGCTCTATATCTGTAGTAAACTTACACGTTTTGCATTAGCAAAAGACCCCCTATTGTGCGGGGGTCTTTTGCGGTATGAACTGAGTTATAGAATTAGTAGCCCGTGCACGCTGCGCTGCCACCCCAAGGCTTGAAGCTATTTGCCTGCATGTATTTCATATGCATACTTTCGCTTGCAAGATTACTGTAGTCAGATCCTCCTTTTGAGGGGGCTCCACTAGTTTTCTTAGATAGGTTGTAGTGAAGGTGTGGGCCTGTAGAATTTCCTGTACTCCCTTGGTTCCCGATTTTCGTTCCTGCGTTAACTTTTTGCCCTTGGCTTACGCTAAATGAACTCAAATGTTGGTACCATGAATCGTAAGGGTCTGGTGCGTCATGACGGATAACGATATAGTTTCCGCGGTTTGACTCATACCCACGCGCAACAACATAGCCTTTATTTGTAGCGAAAATGCTCTGATTAGAAGGGCCACCAGCTACATCAACGCCCCAATGAGTGCCAGCATTACGCGGTCCCATACAGCTTGTAATTCTGTTGCCAATCCCCTTGGCTACTGGCGCAGCTGTTGACCTGCTACCTGAAGACGATGTAGTCGTAGTCGTAGCCACTTTTATGACTGGCCAGCCAGATCCCTGGCAGCCGGCACTTTTACCTGCGTTGTAGGCATCGGTTCTTAGTGGGTAAATTGTATTGGCTTTGTAAGAGTTTACCCGGTAACACAGATAGTCCCATGTATTTGTGCCGACCACTCCGTCGACTTTTAGGGCATTAGTCGAGCTTGCAGTGCTTTTTTGAAACGCTATAACAGCAGCCTTAGTTTTCGGACCAAACGAACCATCTACTGTTAAAAGTCCGCCAGTGTAATACACAAAGCCGTATCTTCCACCAACGTACTTATAATTTGTGCCATTAATCATACGCTGTATGTATTTAACACAGTTACTTGTTGGTGAGCTGCTGCTATATTGCCCACAGTAAACAGCTGTTGACACGGCGCTACTCGGCCGTAGCATGTAGGTTCCTATGCCTCCAAAAAGTATTAGAAACACTCCAGCGACAACCCATTCGCGCTTGCCAGAAAATAGGCTTTGAAAAAATGATGGTTTCTTTGACCTTGCAGAGTACGTGCGTTTTTTTGGCGTAGTACGAGCCTTTACCGGCGCTTTCGGTCGTTGTGGCGCGCTTGTACTTTTTTTAATTGCCATTGTTTTTATTCCTTTCACAAGAGCCGAGGCTTCAAGGTGAATAGTTATTAGTATTAAGTAATTATTACCACAAGCGTGTTTACGGTGTCAACTATTTTTTTGTCTACGGTGTAAATTTACGTACAAGCACCCTGCGGCTTAGTTGTGTTGGTTCTTACAGCTTTTTTAAGTAACAACTCGTGGCTACGAGACTAAACTAGGCAGCAAATTCTTAAAAATGTATGCTTTTTAGTGCCTGAACGTGGCTGCCTTATTGCCGTGGTTATCGACGGTGTAGCGCCTACTCTTAGCGACCCGGCCCCGTACAGCCCGCTAGCCTGCTTGCGATATAGGCGTTGCTAATAAATGGGTATGTTGACTTAAGACCTTGCATGGTTCTAACGCGGTAGCAAAGTTCGCCCCATGTTTTTGGCCCCGTTACCCCGTCGACAGCCAGCGGAGTGCCGTTGTTCTTGGTAGACTTTTGAAACGAAACTACACCAGCTTTTGTTTTTGCACCATAGTAGCCGTCTACTTTGAGCATTGCGGGGTGATACCGGTACGAGTAGCCTCCGGTAGGAAGTTTGTACACGTTCGTGCCGTTTATCATTTCCTGTATGTATTTTACGCAGGTGTATTTTGTTCTGCTGTCTTTAATACTATATTGACGGCAGTTTGAGGTTTTTGTTAAAGAGTCTGCACTACTGGGTCGTAACATGTAGGTGCCAACTGCACCGAACAGCACAAGACACACACCAACAACCGCCCACTTGCGCTTGCCAGTTAGTAGGCTTTCTAAAAATGTGGGCTTCTTAGATTTTGTTACATAGGTGCGCTTTGTGGGCGCTTTTTGCTTACTTTTAGCGCTTAGTTTTTTTTGAACGGGCATTTGTTTTACGGTTCCTTTCGAAGAAATTGTTTTGCCTAGTGAGTAGCACTTGTGTAGTTACTGCGTATTTTTTACCACAAGCGTCTTATACCTGTCAAATAAGATCGATAAATGTTCTATAAGTAACTGACATATCGTTGCTATTAAATCTACCTAGTATATAATAGGCTGTAAGCGAATAGCTTACGAAAGTATAGCTCCCACAGCAATTACAAAAATATACAAATTACAGACATGAATATAGAAGACTCACCACAAGAACCAAACCAGCCCAACCCTGAACCATCCGTTAACTCTAGCGCTCTGCAGGCTATGCCGCTGGCAGAAGCGCCGCAGAACTCACTTACACAGAATGAAGTCAACATTGAACCGTTTGTCGCCCGAAACGCCCATGTACAGCAGCCTTCGCATGCTGCCCCCGAAAACACGTCACTCGGCACCGCGCCTGTCCCTATAGCTAGCCCCTTTCACCCTGCTACGTTTCCCGACTGGGCAAGCGATAAACTGCAACGATACAAACTTCGTCATACTTCGTTTATAAGACAAATCGCGCACATGGTTACTAAAACGGAAAAAGAATACAGCCCCAAGCAGCTCGGAGTAATAGGCGCAGTAGCCGCTACTGCACTACTTGCTGCCGGGTGCTCGGTAGAACGCCCAGAAGGCACTGTTCCAACCATTGAACAGTCAACTACAGCCGAAACGCCAACAAAGTCACCCGAAGTCAAAGAAAAAGAGATAGTCCAAAAAGATCTTTTCCATGCCTTTGTTACTATTGGTCCTAAAAAAGACGTTGCAGAAGTAAATAAAATGAGCCTTGAAGCGTCACAAGAGGCAGCTGTACGTATAAAAGAATCCACCCGTGACCTGTACCAGGTTAATGTAAATGACGCTGGAGCCTATCGGGTGTCTCTGACAGACGCAGAAAGAGCGATATTTGCCGATTCACAAAACGAGCCCGGCAAGGCACGCGAGCTTCTTGGCAATAAACTAAACGAGGCCTTTACGAACCTAATTGGCGACGAAGCCATAGCACAATCTGACGGCGTCATTGCAACTGTCGACATAGACGTCGATGCACTGTATCTTGAAGGTTCGGCAGTTGAGGGTGAGCCGCCGATAAACACGACTGGCATGTGGCTCGACATGGGTACGTACCCCGCGATACTATCTTTTGAAACGAACGATAGTCTGCCCACTAAGCAAGTTGTTGCTGTAGCTAAAGCAGCACACGAGCTAGGGCATACGCTTGTCAAAGAAAGTTATGCGGGTCTTGGCCATGCCAACCTCGTTGACTGTAGCGGTGTTGTTGACATTCCAGCCGGTAGCCTGCCAGTGGTCATACCAAATGAAACATGCTCTGTTAGGGAATACGCAAACAAAACAGACATTATGGGCGACGCGGGTTATGAGCAAGATTGGAAGAAAGAAGAATTGTTTAGCGCTCTGCAGCTGAATCAAATGAATGTGTTAAATCCTGACGAGGTAGTAACCATTGCGCCCGAAGACATCATGCCGGGTAAGACACTACAGTACACTTTGCGGCCCCTAGCAAACGGCCCCGAAGGCGAAAAACTGCTGCTTATACCTATAGTAGGCGATCGTCCACCTATTAAAGATACGACCATACCCGAGAAAGCAAAATTTTACTACGCAATCTACAATTCGCCCGAATATGGTGATTTTGAAGATGGTGAGGACAACGGTAAATTTTCCAACTATTCATTAAAAATTGTCTATTATGTCATAGGCCCCGAAGGAGATCTTTTGAGCACCTATGCCATACCGCTTAGCCCCTACATTGTAGACACGAACGAGCACAAAGACATAGGCGCTCCACCAAAGTACAAAGGGGTCTTACTAAAAGATGGCGCGCGTAAAATCTCGGCAACTGACTATATCCAAAACGGCAAAAAGGGTATTTCGGTCGAAATAACCGCACAGTAATAATTAATTGAAAACGGGTCGGCTACTATGCGTACTGCTGAATTCTTAGACTTGTTGGTTATGCAACAGAACACCAACGTTGCAAATAGAGCCCGGTATATAACTGGGCTCTATTGTTGTGAGGGCACTTTTTACTGCCGGGGTTTAGCAAACCCTAGTTGGTGCTTGCAGGAGGGTTGTCAGCTAGTGCTTCTTTAAGCTGTTTTTCTAGGGCGGCGATATCGGCTTCGAGCTCGGTTATTGTTGCTTGTAGCTTGGCGTTTTCTGCCTGAACAGACTCAAGGGTGTCTTGTCCTTCAGCAATGGCGTCTTTGCCAGCCTCTATTTTACTTGTAACGCCTGCCTTTGCCTCTTTGAGGTCGCTTTCAAGCTGGGTAATTTTTGCACTGTATTGTGATTCTGCACTTGACTCTGCCATGCTCGTGCCGACAAAGTAGCCTACTATGCCACCAATAAGTAACGCGACAACAATTCCCAAAATCCATTTGGTGTTCGAAGGCTTCTTTTCTGGTACTACAGGTGTTGGTTCTACTATGGCTGGGCCGACCGGCTCGCCGCCCAGAGCACTGTTGTTTGGGTCGTTTGAGAAACCCGTTGCTGTTGATGATGTTTGTGGGCCTTGTGGGTTCACTGGCCTTTGTGGTTGTACGTCGTCTTGCATAGTAATAACTCCCTCAAATTAGTGTCTAATGGTTAGTATACTACTTATGGCAAACCACAACCAAGCACTTGTTGAGATAGCATGCTAAACCCTTCAATGTTCTGTTAGAAAGTGCTAGTTCATTTAGTATATTTATTTACTGCGTACGTTTGCCTGGCTCTTTATAGTTAAAGATGCTAACTAAAGGAGGCAAACATATGGGTAAGCAAGACAACATGAGTAACGAGGCCATGCAAGCTAGGTTAAACGAGCTTCAGCAAATGGAAGCCAACGGCGAGCTAGACGACATGGGCCGCCAAGAACTGGCCAACATGCGCGATAACATGAGCATGTAACCAGTGGTTTCATTCCCCCCAACAAAACCGCCCCTCCAATTGGGGCGGTTTTAATTTAAGCAGTAGCTTTTGACGGGGCCTATTGGTACTCGGTACGAGTGTGTTTAATCGCGCGAGCATCTACGCCGCCAATTTGTACGTTAACAACACTAGTTTTGGTGTCGGTAAATACATCGGGTGTCGATGTGTCGGTGTCGTATTGTAAGTTAACTCCGGCCCTTAAAACAGGAAGTATTTCGCGCTTTTTCCGACCGTCCTTTTCTTTTTTAGTCATTAAGATTCCAATCTTAATAACATCGCCTTGCTCTAAGCTTAGTGTTGGGGCAAGGTCATGCTTGCTCCTTGCAAGAGTGTCATGATCTACTACAAAGAACCCATCTCCCATAGAGGTTAGCTTAAGCTCTCGCTTTACTATTTTTACGGGTGCTTTTTTAGTTGGACGTTGGTTGCCATAGTAATGCATAGGAGCATCTTCGTCCACGACATCTTCTTCTTTGACTGACCCCAGCTGAACCAATATTGTGGTGTCCTTAGGGATTTTATCTGTTTCGATGCCGCCGTTGGTAAAGGTGAGTGCAAGTTCCTTGCCTCTAGTAGTAATTGCTAGTTCACGGGCTGCAACATCTTGCGCTTTTTTGAGAAGTGCTTGGTATGTCTTGTCCTCACTTGTTCCCAGTAGTTCTTGAACGCTCATTTCAGAAATTTTCCGACGAGCGCTTTCCTGTATGCGTTCTATCCTGTCTTTACCTTCCCAGGTTTTTGCATAGTCTTTGGCAGCTTTATCTTTGATTTTATCTTCATCTTGAAGAACTTCATGCTCTGCTTGGGCCATGGCTATTTCTTGGCCTTCTTGCGTCCATTCTTTCTCTTTTGCGGCTCTGAATCTTTCGCCGTGCTTGACAACACGCGGGTCGTTTTTAATTGCGGGTGCGTTTTCTTGTAAAAATGCTTCACGGTTTTCAGGAGTATCAATCTCGGCTTCTTTAGCCTTTTTTTCTTTGTCGATTTCATCTGCTATTACTTCTCTGCGGAACTCTGCCTCAGCATCTTCTTCTATCTTCGCAAGAGTGCCATCGAGTTCTAAGCCCGCTCTTTCTTCTTCGCGTATCTGTTCGCCTTTTGTCGCCCGTACATTCACCCGTGCTTCTTCACGATGAGTGGCTTTATAACCTTCTTTAACGTCTTTGCGGTATTCCTCTTCTGACTCTGCAATCAGTTCTCTAGTAGCTTCATCCACGGCGTTGAGGTGTGTGGTGGTGCTGTTTCGTTCAAGCGCTTCTGCTACTCTGTCAGAAACTTCTACAGCGGCTTGCAAACCATCGAAGGCTACTTGTAGCTCATCGTGTTCAACGCGTAGACCCGCTAAAATCTCGTTAACAGTAGCTAGGGTTCTTTCGTTAGCTTTATACTGCTCATGTTCTGCGTTGGTAATCCATTGTGGCATAATACGCCTATTATAGCACAAACTCGTGCATCGTGCAACATTTCTTACATTAATTCCTAAAATTCTCGGTAAATTGGTATTTTAGCGTGAATTTGCCACGATTTAGCCCAAAATTCATGGTTAATTCAATCATATGCTCGTTTTTGAATTAAGTTACATCGGATTTATCAGTTTATGCCGAGAAAATTACGAAACGACGTAAAAAACTAGGTAGAAGTATCGTTTCCTGCATAGCTAACTATTTATCGGCAAGAGAAATAAGCGCTGGCTTCATATTCTTAACCAGTGTTTTCATGACCTTCTTGTTAGACTTTGTGTTTCTAACAAGTTTGACATTGCGCTTTTCATTTTTCATACAGTAATTTTACCATGTTCATTCAATACTAACTATAAGCTCAATATGATTCGTCATCTTCGCCACCGAAATCGGTTTGGCAGCTGTTGCAGTGGCGTGTAGGGTCATTTTCGCCAACTAGGCAGCCACCAAGCTCTATTTTGCCCTCTTCTAACTCCTTAACTAGCTCGTCATTATAATCTGGCATGCCATACACAACCTCTGCAATATTAGTTGACTTACACTTTGGGCAAGTTACTTTATTTTTAGCCATTAGCTATAGTGTAGCCCAGTTTTGCAACTGTGATGCTATTTGACAGTTCAGAACAGAGTCATCTGTATGAATGTTACACTGGTGGTATGGAAATTGTTGCTGGGGTTCTAATAGGAATTGCAATAGGCCTAGTATCTGCTGGTCGCAAACGCGCCCGCACTAAGAAGTCCCAACGAACCACAGCCGCTCCCCAACAGTCAAAAAAAGGTATGACAAAACAAGAAACCGACGAACTGATTACTGTAATCCTACCAACCATAAACAACGACAAATAAACGCAGCAATAGCTTAACCCTGCTATACCTCGACTAGCCCTGGTTCTGAACTAAAAAATTTATTTGCCACAGCCAGGCTGGGTGACGGAGGAAGAGCATGTCGTCGGATTTAGACAAGATTATTACAGATTCAGGGGCTTATCTAGCTCGAGGCTAATGGCGGCACTCTCAATGCCAAAAGCCGTTGCAAGGTTTTTCATCAGGCGTACTTTCCGGTTTGTATTTGTCCCGGTGTCGACGTAATACTTCGAGTCATAAATCTCTGCAGAATTGAAGAATCTACTAGGATCACTATCAAACCAGACGCGCAGATCATCATCCTGGGCCACTTTTTCGATGAAGTCAGAATTTCTATCGTATAGATATTCGCAATACGTATCCAGCGCCTGAGCCCAATTCGTGACAGGATACGAGTCATCATGGATGTGCAGCATACGTATTCCCTTGCCCTTAAAGTCGATCTCATCAAAAAGCCCTACACGAGTATCTGCTTTTGGCGGACTAAACGAAGTGCTCGGAAGAGGCCATATCCCTAGTATTTTTTTCACCCACCATTTCTGTCTATCGAGTAACGCCTCTTCGTCCCAGGCTTCATATTCGACAATAGATTTATTAATTTTCAAAGGGCTATCTCGAAAGCCGTCCTTAGTAGTTAATTTTTCTTGGAAACTCCGGTTTGAATACTCTGAGTTGTACCCAGTGAGCGTAAGGTTGGCCAAACCGTGCAGATAGGTATCATGAATACGTTCTGCGTTTTCACCGAGCTCTCGTCGCCATGCATCTGTCAACGTCTGAGGCATGATATGCTCGATGGTCAGATTGACGTCTTTTTTCGCAATCTGCTTCAGTTGCGCTAGATCCTTTGACTCATCGTCGACCGATGTCAGTAGATACATCACGTTTGTTGTGCGCTGGGTGTACGCGCTGTTGGCTTTAATACCTGCCTCGACTTCGGCGTCCCTAGGCATGCGTGTCTGGCCACTGCGCGAGAGCATACTGTACTTGAGTGCTTCTATATAGCTAACTTCATGCTGCTCGACGTTTGTCAGAACATCACGGTGCAAGCTTGCAAAATACCTATCTAGGCTAGTTGATAGCAGATTTGCAACGAGTCGTCTCGAGAAATACTTCCTGATAAGATCAAAGACTCCCGCAAGTTCATCATCATCTAGCTTGCCGGCCCGGTGGTACTTGAGAGCCGATATCGCAAATGGAAAATACAGCTCGATACGTAGGTAGCGCATCACAAAAGCGACAGGCTCGAAT
>JBATPG010000071.1:0-29949 GCA_049291335.1 Saccharimonadales bacterium (SeqCode)
AGTGTGGTCTATGCTGTACCCCATAATTATTGCAGTAAATATCTACGTGGTCGTACTGCTTACCCAAAGTAAAATAACCTGGCTTGTCGCCCTGCCCTTTTGGCTCAACCTATTCTTTAACGTTCTGTTTACTCCCATTCAGTTTGGGCTACGAAACAACTGGCTTGCAGTAGCAGATATTTTTCTAGTACTTATCACCATAGTTTGGGCTATGGTGGCCATTTGGCCATATGCCAAGATCGCCACAATTGCTTTTGTACCCTATTTAGTTTGGGTGTGCATTGCCACAGCCTTACAGACCTACATTGCATTCAAAAACTAAAACACCACTGTCCTAGTCTTTATATTGAAGTGTTCTGTGTTTTGTAACGTAGCACCATCAACCCCAACAAGGCACTTATGGCCGACGCAATAAAAATGCTTAGTTTGGCAATGGTTACAAACTGCTCGTCGCTAAACGCAAGCTCGGTAACAAATATCGACACAGTAAACCCAATGCCCGCTAGCAGCCCCACGCCAACCATATGGTTCCAGCGGGCGTCTTCTGGCAAGTTCGCAAACTTGAACCGTATCATCAGCCAAGAGGCGCCCACAATACCTACCACTTTACCAACAACGAGCCCTAGAATAATGCCCCCAGCAATAGGCACGGCTGCCGGGTCTTGGTAGTTACTACCAGCAAGCACAATACCGGTATTTGCAAACGCAAACAGTGGCACAACTAAAAAGGTAGAGATAGGTATCATAAAATGCTCGGTTCGCTCGGCAATAGACTTTGTACCACCCGAGGTAAGCGCCATAGGTGCTAGCAGCCCCATAATAACCCCCGCTATGCTGGCATGCACTCCCGAGGCGTTAACAGCAAGCCATATGCCTATACAGCCAAGGGCATATACAAACATAGTGAGACGACTCATTTTGTTAAGCACGAGCATAGCAACCACAAAGATCACCGTTAGGCCTAGCATGGACAATTCTACGCCCTGGTTATAAAACACTGTTATAACAATTACCGCACCGATGTCATCTACAATGGCAAGCGTTAACAAAAACAAACGAACAGATGCTGGTATTCTGTTGCCTAGGAGCGCAAGTATGCCTATAGCAAACGCAATATCGGTAGCCATAGGTATGGCCCAACCACTCAGAGCACCCGAATTAAGGTTAAACCCAACGTAGATGAGTGCAGGTACAATCATGCCACCAATTGCCGCCGCAAATGGTAATATTGCGGTTTTAAACTTTCGTAGTTCCCCGCTAAAAAGCTCTCGCTTTAGCTCTAGCCCGACCACCAAGAAGAATATCGCCATTAATGCATCGTTTACCCAGTGCTGTAAGTCTTTGTCTATAACCCAGTTGCCCAGGCCCAAACTAAAATGCGTGCTCCAAATGGCTTCATACCAGCTAGCGAGTGCCATATTTGCTGCTATAAGCGCTAGTATCGTTGCGCCAATAATAAACTTGCCACTAATGGCCTCGTCTCGTAACAAATACTGCGCCTGCTCAGAAATATTTACAGGGTGAAACGCTTTTGCGATAGTTATGATTCGTTTTTTCAAGTGCTAATATCCTGTCGGCTTTAAAATAGTCGCTGACCAGACTTCCCAGCACACCTTGTATATAGCTTATAAGAAATTGACAATATTAGCCATAACTACAATTATTAGATGCTTTGTAATAAACAAAAACTAACATATTTGCAAATTGAGTGTATAATATACCACTATTGAGCGCGGTCTATTATGGAGCAAGTAAGTTATATACTATTTCGATTTAAAACAGTTTTTGCTAGCCTATTTCTTTTTATAGGGGTGCTCTTGCTAGCGGCTATTATTACTGCCACCGGAAACGGAACGGTTTTTGATAGTCGCACCCAGCTTTCGAAAAAGCCGGTCGTGGCCACCACGTATGACACACCAAACTACGTTACAAAAGCCGGGTACAACTTGGTAGAGGGCACAAAGCGTCTAACGATATCTTCTGGTACTGCAATCTATCGGACAAGCCGAGCCATAACTAATGCTAGCTCTACGGCCGCCACTACCGTTGTAGAGACAAGTGTTAGTTCAGCTCAAGCGGTGGCCGATGGTGCAGTGCTAGCCGCAACAACGGTTGGTAGTGGTGTTTTAGGAGTAGCTAAGAGCACCGCAAATGCAACAACTGCCATCACTAACAACGATGTGGTTAGTGCCTACATACAACCCGCCAAAACAGCCACAACACCCATACCAGTAATAGATGCGCAAACCTCACTTGCCCTACTAGATCAGCTAAATACAGAGCAACGTGCCCAAACAGCCAAACTACTCAACGAGCAGGTGGCAGAAAACAGGCGCTTAGTTGGTACAGTTGTTGCTGGTGACTCAAAGCACGGAGGCTACCCCGCCAAGTGGGATAATGCACGGCAAGACAGCTTGGTAGACAGTTGGGGCATGTACAACCGCGAGTGCGTAAGCTACGCCGCCTGGAAAGTACACCAAGCCTACGGCACCATGCCGTATTGGGGTGGCATAGGTAACGCTAACCAGTGGGTCCGTAACGCTAAGCGCACCGGCATACCAACCAGCACCGCCCCCAAAGTAGGCTCGGTAGCAATATCTATGGCAGGCTACTATGGCCACGCCATGTGGGTAGAGGCTGTGGAGGGAAACATGATCTACATAAGCCAGTACAACTACGACCTAAACGGGCGCTACAGCGAAATGTGGGTCGATGGCAGAAACTTTACCTACATATACTTTCAGTAAAACTCAGACTGATCTAGCGGTATAGATAAGCATTTTAGTACAAGTACTTTCAATTCGGTTTTGCTATACTGACGCTATGAGTGAAAACAACAAATTTGGCCTCAACCTTATTGCAATAAACAAAAACGAACAAATACGAAAACTTCGCACCGCCAGCGACAAACTTGCCGACAAAGTAACAGCCAGCGCTGGTTCTACGCCATTTTTGGTATTTAACCTTGTGTGGTTCGTTAGTTGGGTGCTCATTAACACTGGTACCTTTGGCGAAAAATACGTGTTCGACGAATACCCCTTTGGTTTTTTAACAATGGTCGTGTCGCTAGAAGCCATAATTCTTGCAGTCTTTGTACTTATTAGCCAAAACCGCCAGTCTAAACGTAGCGAGATTCGTTCAGAGCTCGACTACATTACCGACCTGCAGGCAGACGCTGAAATAACAGCCATTATGAGCATGCTAGAGCGTTTGGCAGAAAAGCAAGGCATAGCAGTAGATGATCTTATTGTTGACCTAGAAAAAAATCAACGACGCATACAGCGCGAACACCCTATTACCAAAAAAGATCTCGAAGACTAAGTTTCAACGAGCTTACTTACAATATAGAAGCCAGCTAAACAGATTGCTAGCACGCCGATCGTTGCAATAGTCGCCCAGCTGCGTTCTATTTTGTAGTGCTTAGATGTAACCCTATACAGATATAAAGGAATGAGGAACAGATTTACTGCGCCCAACAAATAAAACAATAGCCAGAGTGGCCATGTTTCAAACCCGGCAAATTCTGGCTCACTGCTGTTAGCAACTGCGATCTTGTAAGTAGTAATCGCTAGCGCTAGGACTAGCACCTGAGCTAAAGCAAAAAACTGTACTAGCTTTGAGATAATCATTGGTTATTTATGTTTCTTGTCTACATGTGGGCGGTGGTCGTGAAATAGCATAGCCATGCTGGTTATAGAGCCAACTATAATAATTGCAGTGTACAGGTTAGTAATTTCGCGCCACAACGCTTCGTCTTTAATGGCAAGCTGAATATCTCGTGGCAGCAACGGTATGACGAGCACGGCTAGCAGTGCGCCGGCCGCAAGAGACACAATAACGTTAACTGCTGTCTTGGGCGTGCCATGCACGTTACCCTTTGTCAAAAATAGCGTTGCCACAAACGGCAATAGCAAAAGAACTACTTTGGTCCACTGCGCTATAACCAGTGTGTTAGCGGGCGAAAACGAGGCCAACAACTCTGCTACATCTGGCCCAACTGCAAGCGCTAAAATACTGCCTAAACATAGCGCTAAAAACGCCACCCCGCCATTGGCCTTAAACAGAACCAACACTACCGCTGGAACAAGCATAACTGCAGCCAAAATAGCCATGTACGTCATGGGGTTATGATAGCATACCGCTAGTGCTACGGCCTGTTTGCTGTGTTGGCCGTGCTAGTTTTACTGGCTTTATACCTTTTGTACAGCCTACGCACCACAAGCAGCGCCAAAAAAACTCTATAAATTCGTCGTATTAGTAGAATTATTGCCATAGCTTTAATCGTATCAATCTTTCAGGTATTTACACATAGTACTATGTTACTAGCGCAGGGTAGCATTTATTACAGATTTGTAGCGCTAATTCAGCGGTAGTTTTTGGCCAACAGCAAGTTGGTGCTTGTCTATGGTGCCACTCGGTAACTCGACAACATATTTGGTTTTAACTTTCGGGCAAAAAGTCTTTGGGTACGTTTTGGGCGATACTCGTTCTTCTAGGTGCCGAATGATCTTTGTGTCATCCACCCAAACAATGTCTATGGCAAAGTTCATGTCTTTCATCCATATACACGTGACAGTAGGCGTGGGCTCCGCAAAAAGCATGCCTTCGTTGGCTGCCAAGCTTTCGTGCCCACTTAAGCCTTTTTTTCGTGCTTCACTACTAGCCACAATTTCGAGTACGTACTCTTGATTGTCGAGTAACAAAGTATTGGTCGGTGGCTTGTACGCCAAAAGTGGCACCATAACCACCGCCAATGTTCCAACAATAAACAGAGCTGGCTTAAACCATTTTTTAGTTGTAATTGTTTGTATCGTTTTGGCCATGCGGTCGATTAACCCGGAATATCAAAAGTGTTTTTAACTGCCTTAATTAGGTTTTGGGCTTTAGGAGACACATCGCCCTTTGACATAGTTTTCCCTAGTTTCATTATCTTCAGTACGCGCCTACCTTTTTCAATAACATCGCCTTCGTTATGACGACAAAAAATCAGCATCATATCGTCAGTCTTTACCGCATCTAACATAAATGTACTTTTAACGAATGTTACCTTGTCGCCGTCTAGCTTATACAGCCCTGGAGTGATTTGTTTTTTTAGTACAAAGTCATCATCTACCTGGCTGTTGAGTATCAGTAACGAGCCTGGCTTTTTATAGCGTGCGCCACTTGGCAAAGCCTCTGGGTCGGTAACTTCATACTTAAAATTGCCCAGCTCTAACACATGCAACAATGAAAAAGGTATCTTCCCTGCCATATACTGCATTTCACTAATTATGTGGGTATATCCTGTCATGCGAGCGTTGATTTCTATTGCGTACACTTCATGTTCGGGCGTAACAATTAGGTCAACACCAAAAACGCCCTTATAGCCGTGACTGGCCAGTTCTGAACCAATAACAGAGGCTATTTCTTGTGCACGGTGCTGCACGATATCTGGGTAGTTAGCACCGATTTCACCACCACACCAACGAGTCGCACCCGCAATGGATGTGTTGCACAAATGCTTACTATCTACTAGCTGCCGCTGAATACCGCCACTAAATATACCGTATTTTGTGATACATACTTGAATACTAGAAATTTCCCCGTGTATAAACTCTGAAGCCACAATGGTTCGACCTTGAGAAAACTTCTTCAGTGATTTAACCGCTTGTACATAGTCTTCGAGGTTATGAATAGCGTATGTGCCCTTCGACCCCGATGATTCTTCGTCTTGTAGCATAAATGAACCGCCAAAGCGCTCTTTAAGGTCTGGGAACGATGCCGCACGGTCGAGTTCGTTCATGTACTTGATTTCGTATTCTGGCACTTTTATAAGGTCAGAAAATTCATCACGGAAATACCTCTTGTTCTCATAGGCATGGGCAATGGTTGGCGAATTCATTAAGTAAGCCAGCGGGTTTATCTTGTACGGCGGGTCTAGCGGAGAATACATAACGTATTTACGACGAGAGTCGTTTTTGAATAAATCAATAAAGCGCCTTGTAGCAACATACTTGCTAACGTTTTCACCCGTCTTAAGCTTGAGAAGGTCTAAAGACGATACTTGCGCCTTAAGAGGCAGGTCATTTAGCCATTGTTGCTTGGTGGGCGTCACAATTCTAAAATCATCAAAAAGCTTATCAAACAGTAAGAAGTTATAGGGGTCAGAGCTAACAACCCCAATAGGGATGTTGCTGTTGTAGTCGATTGCTATCTTGCGTTTTGCCATAGTAATAATGTTGCCCACTTATAGTTACTGTGTAACCTTATTGTAGTAAGTAAGTGCCGTGTTACCAAGTAACAATTTATACTATCATTTTTGTACTGTTTTGTCAATATAGGTTCAGCGCGAAATTGCATCGAGAAGTAATGGGGCAATATGAACAGGGCTCCCTGTTGTGGGATATTCATGTAGCTTAAACCCAGGCATAGAGTTTATTTCTAGCATGGGGAAGTACGAGTTAGACAGTGGCTCTGCGATGTCATCGCACATAATATCAAAACCCGCTATGAGTAGCCCAAGTTGTTTTGTAATACGGCCTGCGGCCTCACCCCAGCTGGGGTGTACCTCGTTGGTAACATTTGTTGCTTCGCCTCCCGTGCTAAGACTTTCTATTTGGTTTAGTCGTACGGCCTTACCGGCAACCGGAATAGTTTCTAGCATGTTACCGCCTAAGTACTCATGCATGTCGCTGTGCAGTATATGACCGTGAGCAGTGTTGGTGCCATTTCTTCTTGGTTGGTCGTTTACAGTCTGTACGAGCTCGCGTAGCGAAGATGTGCCATCACCAAGCACACTAGCAGCCGTTCTTTCTGCGGTGGCGACCATTTGGCCGTCGACAACCAGTAGTCTGTAAAGCTTGCCTGTTAAGTACGCCTGGGCTAACACTTTACCAGAGTCACTATGCGTTTTAGCATATCTAAAGGCGGTGGTAGCGCGTTCACGGCTGGTAATGTTAGCCGTTACACCACGACCCCCGCTTGAGTCGAGTGGCTTAATAACAATTGAGGTATGAGTTTTTAAAAATTGCAGGGCATCTTCTTCGTCTTCGAGTAGCTGATATGCAGGAACCTTGAACCCGCATGCCTCAACAAATTGCAGCGTCAAGAGCTTATCTATGGCAATTTTTGTGCCGTTGGCAGACGACTCAAGCGGTCGAGACCCACGAAGCAAATTTTTTGTGCCATTTGGCAAGCCAATACGGAGGTATCGGTCTCGTTCACCAAATTTGGTAACGGCGTATCCTCGCCGGTTGGCTTCGTCTATCAGTAGCTGTTGGGTAATCGTAGTCACCGACAAGACTATACGCGAAAGAGAGCAATAGACGAAACTATTGTTGTGCCTTGGCTACTTGCACGTAAGTAAAGTACAGCACCAGACCAAGCACAAAAAGCACCATAAGAATCATAGTGAAAAAGCCGTCTTGATTGTGCTTAAGCTTACGCATTTACCTTATAGTATCCCGTAGATACGGGGTACTTTGCAAGTACCATGAAAATAGAGCTAAAATAGACCGCGTTTCTTGGGAGCTGACTTAAACTGCTCGAGCGCTGCTTGTTGTTCTTTGCTGAGCTTAGTGGGGGTGTCGACAATAAGGGTTACAATGTGCGAACCCCTAGTTTCGCTACGCAAATGTGGCACGCCGTGATTAGAAAGTTTAAAGTCTGTGCCGCTTTGGGTGCCAGCTGGTACCTTCATGCGTACTTTGCCGTCGACTGTTTCGACGTCTATTTCGGTGCCAAGCGCAGCGTCTACCATGTCGACATGAGCGTCACTTAAAATAAGATCACCTTCTCGCGTAAATAGCTTGTGGGCTTTTACGCGAATGTGCACGTACAGGTCTCCCTTGGGGCCATTTGCCATTGCCTCGCCGTGTTCACGCAAGCGTATAGTTGCGCCGTCGTCTATGCCGGCAGGAATCTTAAGCTCAATAGTTTGGCTTTTGTGCTGCGTACCTTTGCCACGGCAAACGCTACATTCTTTTTCGGGGATTTTGCCCTTACCCTTGCAGGTAGGGCAGACCATTGCCTGCTGTATATTGCCAAAAATAGTTCTAGTTGCGGTAACTATTTGCCCACTTCCCTTACAAGAATCACAGGTTTTAAATTCGTGTCCAGGTTCTGCGGTGGTACCCTTGCAGTGCCCACAGGTGTCTTCTAAAGACAGTTTAAGTGCTGTTTCGGTGCCAAATATAGCTTGTTCAAAAGTAATTTCAATAGTGGTCTCAACATCGTTACCACGTGTTCGCTGCTGACCGCGTTGAGTGCCACCACCAAAAAAGCTACCAAATATGTCACCAAGGCCAAGATCGCCAAAGTCAAAGTTAACGTTCTGACCGTCAAAACCACCGCCACCGCCAAATGGGTTTCCGCCACCGCCCGACGCGCCACCAACACCAGCATGACCAAACTGGTCATAGCGCTGACGTTTGCTTTGGTCTTTTAGTACCTCGTAGGCTTCGTTGGCTTCTTTAAATTTTTCTTCGTCGCCACCTTGTTTGTCGGGGTGTAACTCGACTGCCTTTCGGCGAAAAGCTTTTTTTATCTCATCTGGGCTGGCATCTTTTGCGACACCTAGTACTTCGTAGTAATCACGCTTTGACATTTAGTTTATTGTAGCCGATTGGCACTCAAAAGTCTAGAGTGCCAGTGCGATAACATGCAGTAAATCCGTCGCATTAGTACTCAATACTAATGTAACTTGGGCTGCTAGGGGCTAGATGGAGTGGTAGGAGGTATTGTAATTGTATCTCCCGGGCTAATTTCTTGTTGTGAAGGAAATTGCTGTCGCACTATGGGGATTTGGTTGCTACTGCCAGTAGGCTCTTCGGAACTTTGTACATTGGTAGTAATTAGGTTGGCTACTGCTACGCCCGATATAAATGCTAATGTGCCGTATGCAAAAATTAGGTTTCTTTTATCTGATGTTTGCCTATCAAAAAACGGTGGTGGAGAATCTAGATAGCCAAGTACCCGACTTCCTGGATCGTGATTAGGTGACATAGCCATTGTATCTTCTTTGCTCTTTAAACTATGTTGAGTTACTATATGCCCCTCGTAAATCGGTGTCAAATACTAGTGTCGTATGGTCTCAGCTTGCTACTATGTCGGTTAGCCAGTCCCGAGCGTCAGCATTTAGATGAGTGATGGGGAGCATGTGCAAAACAATAGTTTCGTAGCTGTGGTGTTTACGCACTTCGGCCTCAACTTCTTCGAACTTACTCGCAAGGCTGGTCATAACAAGCTTTATTTCTTTGGCGTCTTCTATAGCGCCCTGCCACCAGTATTGGCTACGTACTTCTAGCTGCTCTACGCACGCGACTAATTTGCTCGCCAGCAACGCGTCGGTAATGTTTTGTGCTTCTTGCCAGCTGCCACAAGTTAACGTTAGTTCTACGGCGTCAGTCTTCATAATTGAGCTGATTATACAATGCAACTACCCCTGTTGCAAGCATGAGCCTTTTAGCCAAGGCTAAATTCAGTGTCAATGTCGACGTATTGGGATGAATTAATTCTGTTTGCAATTTGAGCCGCGTAGACCGCTGGGACATTTGTAACAGGCGACACGTTCTTTTTAACGTTCTGCGGCCATAAAACCATTTCGCTGTCACCCTCAGCACCACCCGAAACCATATCTCCACTTATTACATCAACATCAACCACTCGTCTTAAACTCGTAGGCCCTACAGTTGGTTCTTCAGTAGGTTCTCCATGACGGGCAGGGTAATATTCTTCGGCAACAACGCGGTCACCCGTTAGCCAAACTAACGTATCCCCATGCTCCGCCGGCCTAACATCCTCTGAGTCCTGAGTGAATAGTATCGGCCAAACCGACTCATCATCGGGCTCACCATATCTTTCGATTAGACTATCCCGGCATAATGCTAGAGTTTCTAGATACTGAGCGACAAGCTGTCTACTCTGCCTTAGGTGCTCTTTATCGCGCTCTGCATCGCTCTCGACATTCTTGCCAGTCATATTTTTAGCCATACGTTCTCCTAAACTTATGCAATTAAGTATACATCACCGCAAGACCATGACTGGTTTTTTGACATTTCTAAGTTCTAAAAAGGGGCGCCGATTGCGCCCCTTTTTAGGTTTATTTTTCTTTCTTGTCTTCGTCGACAACTTCGCCTTCTATTGGCTCGTCGTCTTTCTTGGCTTTTTCTTCATTACCTTCACCTGCGTCATCTGCAGGGGCTTCAGACTGCGCACTCTCGTACATCTTAGCGCCAATTGGCATCAGCACTTCGTTTAGCTCTTTGGCTGCTGCTTCAAGGGTGTCTTTTTCTGCCTTGTCGTCTGCAACAACTTTTTTAGCTTTTTCTACTGCTTCGTCAATTTTCTTGACGTCTTCTTCGCTAATCTTGTCTTTTTGCTCGCTCTTCATTTTTTCTGCTTGGTACACAGAACTGTCTAACATGTTGCGGGCCTCTACGGCGTCTTTGCGCTTCTTGTCTTCTTCGGCGTGAGCTTCGGCTTCTTTAGCCATTTTCTCTACTTCGGTTTTGTCTAGGCTGCCACTACCCTGTATGGTAATGTTTTGCTCTTTGCCACTGCCCTTGTCTTTGGCGGTAACGTTCAGTATACCGTTTGCGTCGATATTGAATGTTACTTCAACCTGCGGTATGCCGCGTGGAGCTGGCGGGATGCCATCTAGCACAAAGCGCCCTAGGCTTTTGTTGCCGTCTACCATTTCGCGCTCACCCTGCAAAACATGTACTTCTACTTGTGGCTGGTTGTCTGCTGCGGTACTAAACACCTCGCTTTTGCTGGTAGGTATAGTCGTGTTTCGCTCTATAAGCTTGGTCATAACACCGCCCATAGTCTCAATGCCTAGGCTTAGTGGTGTAACGTCTAGTAGCAAAATGTCTTTAACATCGCCCTGTAGCACGCCACCCTGTATAGCTGCGCCTACGGCGACAACTTCGTCTGGGTTAACGCCCTGCATAGGGTCTTTGCCAAAGATTTGCTTTACCTTTTCTACCACTGAAGGCATGCGGGTCATACCACCAACAAGCACAACGTTGTCGATGTCTTTTATGGTAAGGCCGGCGTCTTTTAGGGCCTTTTCGCAAGGTATGGCTGTTTTGTCTATAAGGTCTTTGACGAGGCTTTCTAGCTTGGCACGGGTAAGTTTATGCTCAAAGTGCTTTGGGCCGTCGGCGTCTGCTGTTAAGAACGGCAAGTTAACGTTTACTTCTTGCGCAGAGCTTAGCTCTATTTTGGCTTTTTCGGCTTCGTCTCGCAAACGCTGCATAGCTGCGTTGTCTTCGGTAATGTCTAGGCCGTGTTCTTTTTTAAACTCGTCGGCAAAGTAGTTTATGATTACGCGGTCAAAGTCGGCACCACCAAGGTGTGTGTCACCGTTGGTGCTTTTTACTTCAAACACGCCGTCGCCAAGCTCTAGAACAGAAACGTCAAACGTACCACCACCTAGGTCGTACACAACAATCTTTTCGTCGGCTTGCTTTTTGTCTAGGCCATAGGCTAGTGCTGCGGCAGTTGGTTCGTTAATAATTCGCTTAACTTCAAGGCCGGCAATTTTACCAGCGTCTTTTGTAGCGTGTCGTTGGCTGTCGTCAAAGTAAGCAGGAACAGTAATAACCGCTTCTGTTACTGGCTCGCCCAAGAAAGCTTCGGCGTCTGCCTTAAGCTTGCCCAAGATCATGGCACTAACTTCTTCTGGGCTGTATTCTTTGTCGCCCATTTTTACTTTGGTGCTGTTGTTGCTTTTTACAATTTCGTAGCCCATAAGCTTTAGGTCGCGCTGAACTTCTTTGTCGTTAAAATTGCGGCCAATAAGTCGCTTTACTTCGTAGACAGTGTTTTTAGGGTTGGTAACTTGTTGGCGCCTCGCAACTTGGCCAACAAGACGTTCGCCGTTCTTGTTTACAGCAACAACCGACGGAGTCGTGCGGTTGCCTTCGCTGTTAGTAATAATTTCTGGTTTGCCAGACTGCATAACAGCCATAGCTGAGTTTGTTGTACCGAGGTCGATACCGATAATTTTACCCATAATATATATTCCTTTCGTTAGCAGATGAAGTAAAAGAGTGCCAATGTAGGTATAATTGTAGCGAGTTGGCACTCACATGTCAAGAGTGCTAGTTAAGAGGTTGTAGCTGGTGCTCATCCACGTATTTTGAAACAGCAGTCCTCCCGACGCGCTGTGCTGCGCGCTTATGGGGGCCCGTGACAAACGGCATTCCTAACTCATATGCGACTAGCCCGACTGTTATTGTTGCGGCGCCATCTTTAAAAAGGACACTGGGCGCATAGCCCATATCCTCTGCTGCTTCGACGATGTGCTGTAACGCCCTATCGCCAGGGTTAGGTGGGCTGGAGGCATTTGCATGTGTCATTGTTGTAGATCCTTTTGCGACGAAATTTCAGGAAGACTAGCAACTGCGTCAAGTCCTCGCTGTGCAGCGGCCTGCTCAATAAGAGCTGCAACTTCTGCTTGCACCGATAGGTTAGTGGTATCGTCGGGACTTGTCCGAGCAACGCGCAGGGTCATGTCTGCAAGAAATGCTGCTGCACGTTGCTCGCGTACCGTGGAAGGCCCAACTTGCTCTGGCGTAGCCATAGTTAACCCTTAACGCGCACCATAGCGTGGCGGATTACGCTGTCGCCCATTTTGTAGCCAGACTGCAACTCTTCTGTGACGACTTCTTCTTTGCCTTCGCCTTCTTCCATGCTGACTGCTTCGTGTAAGTGTGGGTTAAAAGGTTCACCTACTGTCTTAATGCGCTCTACGCCCATTTCGGCTAGCGTGCTTTCAAACTGCTTTACTACAGACTGCACGCCTTTAACAAAATCGTTGCCTTCGAGGTCGGAAGGCACGTGGCCAAGAGCTCGCTCGAAATTGTCTATAACGGGCAACAAGTCTGTAACTACGCTAGCTTTAAGCGTCGTTTTTAGGCTGGCAAGCTGTTCGTCGTGACGGCGACGGATGTTTACTGCGTCTGCCCTCTCGCGCTGCAACGCTTCTGTAAGTGCGGCGTTTTCTTGCGCCAACTGCTCGGCAATAGCCTGGTGGTCTACATTTTTAGGTTGCTGAGTGTCCTGTGCTTGGTTGTCTTGGTGGTCTTTCTTGTCTTTTGTCATACTCATCCTTGTTCTATTGGTAATTCTTTTGGTAATACTTTATGCATTTGCTTTACGCGTATAAAACTATAGTACCTCTTCGAGCGTCTTACCTGCGTGCGCAACTAAGCTCATAACGTCTCGGTAGCTTTGGCGGGTTGGGCCCAGGGTGCCTATGTAACTGTGGTCGCTAAACGGACTGCGGAACCTACTTATAACTAGGCTTACGTCTGCACTGCGGCCAATTGGGTTCTCGGCGCCGATAAATACGCTTAGTGGTTCGTTTGGCCGAGCTTCTCGCAGCCATGGCTCTAGGTTGTCTAGTAGGCGCGCAACTTGCTGCACTTGGTGCCCACCAATAAACTCTGGCTGGCCAAACAAGTTACTAAGCCCACTTATGTACAGTTGGTTGCCTATAGTGGCAATACCAAGGTTGTGTGTTAGCTCTACCAGTGTGTCTACGGCGTTACGAATAGCGCGCTCGGGTATACCACCGTCTTGCAATCGAGTTGTTAAGGCACGTTCTGCACGGTGTTGAGCACTGGTTTGGTCTGTCTCTGTTAGTCGGTTTACGTAGTAGCGGTAGCCTTTGTCTGTAGGTATACGCCCAGCGCTAGTGTGTGGCTGAGTTATGTAGCCATGGCGTTCTAGCTCTGCCATGTCAGAACGAATGGTGGCAGAAGACACGTTAAAAACTTTTGCCAGCAAGCTACTGCCAACAGGGACGGCAACTTCGGCATATTGTTCGATAATTGCAGATAAGATTTGCATTTGGCGTGCAGTCATGTTCTAAGTATAGCACTTTGGCACTCAATTGTCCAGAGTGCCAAACACAACCTATCGCTTAGCTTGCAACTCTTGCAAATGCCTTTTTACAGAGACTTGCATAGCTTGCGCAATTTTAGTTGCTCTAGTTTGAGCCTCTTGACTATACGTACCAGCGACGACTTTCTGTATGTCTTCTGCACACTGTTCTACGCCTTTGTTAATAACAATTTTAAAGTGCGGTTTTTCGAGTATGTTTCGTAAGACCTTTTCGGCAGTTTGCAGGCGATTATAAAACTCTTCATCTGTAATTGATTCACGGTTCCGAAAACGCTTTAGCCATTCTTCATAACTAGGTGGTAATAGGCCAATAGCAAATACATTAGGGTCTATTGCTACGATGTTATTTGCCCCACCAAACTCAACCTCGGCGATAGCGGTTTTATTTGCGTTGGCGGCTTTTTCCAGCTCACGTAGGCTTGTGCCCGAGACTTGTTGATTATGAATCAATTCTGCCTCCAGAAACTTCCCTTGCTGGATTTCATTGAGCATATCAGATTCGTCTCGAAACCAGTACTGAACGCCGTTTTGTTCGAGCTTGCCGTCACGAACTTTTGGGGGACGTGTTGTATCTGAAACAATGTAGTAGTAATCTGCGTTGTCTACTAAATAGTTTATGACGGTGTTTCTTCCGCCTGCGGCCACGCCACTGAGAACTACAAAACGTAGCTTCTTGAATAGTGCTTGCGCGCTTGGCTTGGGCTGATAGTCAGCGAGCACCGTTTTAAACGCTTCTTTATGCTTTAGCGGAGGAATTGCATTTGCCATGCATGAATTGTAACAGATTCACCCCTGTTTTGCATGGGGTATCGAGACAGTATCGCTGTGCCGCATGCTAATCTATCAGGTCTTGTTTTTTTAGTATCGGAATCACATCATGTTCAAATATTGAACCAAGTTCGATATTTGAGGCGTCAGTAGAAGTAACCCAACGGTTTTCGGCTATCTCGTTACTAGGTACTAACTTACCTTCAAAGTGCTCAACCAAGTAGATGTCCATAGTAAGTTGCACGTTTTCATCCTCACGGCCTTTGGCCACAGCATGAAACGTACCAAAAAATTCTAAGGTATCTTCATTAAGCCTTATGCTTTGCTCTTCAAAAAGCTCACGAACTAACGCCTGCGAGGCAGTCTCACCTGATTCAATCTTGCCACCTGGGGCAATAAAATAGTCCTTACCCTTGTTGCGTGAAACTAGTAGCTTACGGTTTTGTATAATTATGCCTGCAGATTTATGAATCGTGGTCATACTAATCTCTCTTGAGCATTACGGTGAAGGCTTCGGCGGGGACACCATAATGAGACAAACCTGCGGTTTTTCTCATCGCGCGGGCAAAAAGACGTGACTTTTTGGTCCGGCTGCTCTTTTCCCTAAACAAAGCAGTGTATTGCAACATACTAATCTCTCTTGAGCATTACAGTGAAGGCTTCGGCGGGGATGTCGACTTTTCCAAACTTCTTCATGCGCTCTTTGCCCTTTTTCTGTTTGGCTAACACTTTCTTTTTGCGAGAAACGTCACCACCATATAGACCGGTTGTTACGTCTTTGCGGTAGGCACTAAGGTCTTCGCGGGCAATAAACCTACCACCAATAGCTGCCTGCAATGCTACCTGAAAGTTCTGACGCGGAATAACTTCTTTAAGCTTTGCGGTCGTTTCGCGGCCTAAGCGGTCTGCCTCACTACGGTGGACCATCAAGCTAAGTGCGTCTATGCGCTCGCCAGCAACGTAGAAGTCTACTTTTACCAAGTCTTCGGCACGGTAATCGTCTAGTTCATAGTTGAACGAGCCGTACCCGCTGGTGATACTTTTAAGCTGGTCATAAAAATCAGTAAGCAAGTTTGCGAGCGGTGCCTCAAAGCTTACAATGGCACGGTCTTCGACGTAGCTTAAGTTTTTTTGCAAACCTCGTTTGCCAGATATTAGCTGAATAACCGGGCCAACGTAGGTCTGAGGCGCAATAATTTCACCCTTGATCCATGGCTCACGAATTTCGGTTATTTTGCCAACGTCGGGCAAGTCTGCGGCGCTTTTTATGTCTGTTTCGTCGCCGTTGGTTAGGCTCACCTGGTAGTCGGTAGAGGGGTTAGTGACGACTAGGTCGAGGTTGTATTCTCTTTCTAGCCGTTCGCGAATAATGTCCATGTGCAGAAGGCCCAAAAAGCCTATGCGCACACCAAAACCGAGCACCGGTGAGTTTTCTGGCTCGTACTGCAACGCACTGTCGCTAAGCGACAACTTTTCGATAGCTTCTTTAAGGTCGTTATAAAACTCGTTGCTTTCTGGGAAAAAACCAGCGTACACAAAAGGCTGCACATCTTTGTATCCTGGCAGTGGCTGTTCAGAAGGGTTGGCTACCAACGTCACCGTGTCGCCCACTTTGGCGTCGCGCGTAGTCTTAAGGTTAGTTACTATATAGCCAATTTCGCCAGTGTCGAGTGCTTTACGCGGTGTCATTTCTGGAGTGAGTGCACCTGTTTCTAGGGCAATGCCGTGTGCGCTCGTATTTAACATTTTGATTTGGGTGCCTTTTTCTATGCGACCGTCTATAACGCGTACATACAAAATTACGCCACGATAATCGTCGTAGTAACTGTCGAAAATGAGTGCGCGAGTCTGTGGGTTTTCAGAAGGCTTTGGAGCTGGCACGTCTTTTACAATTCGTTCTAGCACCGCCTCTACACCCTGCCCAGTTTTGGCAGAAATATGCAAAATGTCTTCTTTGGTGCAACCGAGTAGACTTATGATTTCTTTGCTAACACGCTCGACGTCGGCTGCCGGCAAATCTATTTTGTTGAGAATAGGTATGATGGTAAGGTCAGCGGCCATGGCCAAGTACACATTGGCCAGTGTTTGAGCTTGTATGCCCTGACTGGCGTCTACGACCAATAGTGCGCCTTCGCAGGCCTGAAGGCTTCGTGACACTTCATAGCTAAAGTCTACGTGCCCAGGAGTGTCTATAAGGTTTAGTTCGTGGTTTTTGTATTGCATGCGAACGGGTGCCAGCTTTATGGTAATGCCCTTTTCGCGCTCTAGGTCCATGCGGTCTAGTAGCTGAGCCTTCATGTTGCGCATTTCTACCGTACCTGTCAGCTCTAGCAGCCTGTCTGCCAAGGTCGACTTGCCATGGTCTATATGCGCAATAATACAAAAGTTTCTTATGTGGTTCTGATTCATGCTCGTGCTCCGTTCGGGAAGAGCAGCCCAAGCAAAAATGACATTTTTTTCCTGGCGCGATGAGAAACCCGGAACGGGTGTCTCATGCTGGTGTTATCTTGTTTCATTACTAGCTAGTATAACAGAGGTGGACGCGAACTAGTACTCGACCTTGATAGGACGCAGTACTATTCGTCGCAGCCAAGCTGTAACTGGCTTCATTTCGTTCAGGCCAAACACAACAGACATAACGCCATGCGTAGTAAAGGTTACGATTGTTATGCCAATAAGTTTGAGTAGTAGCGTCCCTCCGCCGTCCGATGACGTGAGTGGCCACATTTGTACCGCCACAAAGCCGGCAACCAAACTAAATCCCGACACCGAAACAACGCGGAATATGTCACTCCAAAACTTCTGGGTAAAGAGCAGCCTGTCTCGAGAGAACATAATCACCCCCAAAATAAGCACCTCGACAGCAGCAACGATAGACTGCGCTATGGCTAGTCCTGCCACACCATAGGCGTGCGGACGCGACAGCGTGTACGCCAAGAAAATATTAAGCCCAATAACAAATATTGAGACCAAGAGTGGAGTGCGGGTGTCTTTTTGCGCATAGAACCAGCGAGAAACCAGCGAAAATATGGTCCTAAACAATATAGCCACACACAAGAAACCAAAAATAACGGCTATTTCGGGTGAGTTTTGCGAGAAAATTAAGCGAGCTAAATACCCACGCGCAAAGAAACTGACGATGATGACCGGCAACGTTAGCCAAATAATTAGTTTTAGCACCCGCAAGAAATCTATTCTAAACAGGTCAGGCCTACCTTGGCTAAGCCGCAAGTTAAACCTAGGAAATATGGCGGTAGAAAGCGCCGTACCTATGAGTAATATTGGTGCAGTATGCAGCACATACGCACTACTGTAGTTGCCCACCGCCGTAGCACCGCCTAGGTTGCGAGCAGATGCAATATTTACCTCTACAATGTTCTGCACTTGGTCTAAGCCTTGGTCTAGCGAGCGAGCTGGCAACTGCTTGGACATATGCTTAAAGTCTTGCGACCACCGTATGTGTGGGCGCCAATGAAACCCAAGTTTATATGTTCCTAGTAGTATAACGGCCATCTGGAGCAAAGCTCCCGCTGCCGCACCAACAGCGAGCCCAACTATGCCAATATTATCTTTAAATATGTAAATGCTGGCAATAATGCTGACGTTATAAAAAATCGGGCCGATGGCATAAAAGAAAAACCGCCCAAACACTTGTTGGGCCGCAGCAATCACACCAGAAATTGTGAAGAACAAGGGGTTAAGCGCTAATATTCGAATCATAGTCGCCACATTGTGCTGCTGTTCGGGCGTATAGCCATGTGCTACTACCGTACTCACGAGTTGATCTGCAAATATAAACATAACTATGCCGACGCCAATCATAATAAAACCTAACAGGTTAATGAGGCTCGAGGCTAAGTCCCACAGGCCTTTTCTGTCGCCGCGTTGCAGCCTGTCTGACAAGTACGGCATAACCGCAACCCCAAGAGCACCCGCAGCAATTGTAAAGAAGAAAAAATCAGGCAGTACAAACGCCGCAAAGTAGACACCAGCATTTTGGTCTGGTGGCAATGTTGCACCGTTAAAGTTTGCGTTTACTAGTTTTGTACGAAAAAATCCGAGCACCTGAGCAAGCATGGCGGTGGCGATAAGAAGAATCGCTACATTACCAAAGCCAGCTTTTTTTCGGGTACGAGGAATTTTACTAAACACGTCACCAATCAGTATAAATCAGTTAGATTGGTACTGCCAGTGGTTTAGGCTACTCACCACAAGTGATGGTTGCGCCAGAGTCTGTCGTGTGGGTGCCAGGCCCTTTTTCGTCACAAAACTGAACGGTCTTCGTTATGCCAACGACAATAAGCGCAGCAACCGCTATAGATACAATAAGTGAAATTATAGACACAATAATGCCCGCAAGCGCTAAACCGTTTTTGTGCCCTGCTTTTTTTGACTTAGAGCGAGCAATTATGCTTACAACAAGCCCAATAAGCGGCATAAAAATTGCCAAGACTAACCCAACAACACCCATGGTATGACCAGGGTCTTCCGTAGAAGGTTCTACGGCTTTAGTGTCTGTGATAGGTGACGTAGCATTGATAACACCTGATGAAACAGGCGCGTCAGACGCTTGCTCGGCAGGTACGGTTGCTGAAGCAACCGTTTGTGGCTGGTCTGGAGAGATAGTATCGGTCACCGCCGGCTGTAATACTGGTGCAACTATAGCGTCTACTAGTGGGGCGCTGGGTTGCGCAGCCTCGGTCGTAGAGCTGTTTATTTCAGGAGCAGTACTTGAGGCGGTATCTATCGGCTTGCTTTCGTCTGGGTTCATGGCTTTTCCTCTCGTTGTCACGTAGTGCTTATGTTACCCATATGGTACCACAGCGCATACACGCAATCAGTAGAGAGAGGTTCTAGTACAGCGCGGCTTCTTTAGGCAAATGTGTACCTTCAAGTAGTGTAAGTACGTCTGCTGCTTCGACGGTTTCTTTTTCTAGTAAGGCGTCTTTTAGCTTTTCTAGTTGTGTTAGGTTAGCCTTTATGACTGCTCTCGCACGCTTTGCGGCTTCTGTAATTAGCGCTTCTACTTCTTGGTCAATGACCTTTGCGGTATCTTCGGAGTAGTCACGGTCGTGAGTCAGCTTGTCAAACATCATGCCTTCTTCTGCGTGGAACACTTGGTCGCGTAGCTTGGTGCCCATACCCTGGTTTGCAATCATGTCTCGAGCGAGTTCTGCGGCTTTCTGCAAGTCGTTACCAGCACCTGTAGTTACACGGTCTGCACCATATTTTACCTCTTCGGCAATACGGCCACCCAGCATACGTGCAAGCACGTCTTTGTACTCAATAATGCTGTGGTAGCTTTTGTCTTCTGGTGGAATAAACCAGGTAACGCCACCGGTGCCACCACGTGGGATAATGGTAACTTTGTGCACTACATCGCTGTCTGGCAAAACATGACCAACTATAGCGTGGCCTGCTTCGTGGTAAGCGGTTAGCTCTTTTTCTTTTTCGTTCATTACCTTGCTTTTACGCTCTGGCCCAATTGCGACGCGTTCAAAAGCTTCGGTCACATCGTCGTTCGTAATCTTTACGTGGTTGCGCCTAGCGGCAATAATCGCAGACTCGTTAGCGATGTTCGCTAGGTCGGCACCAGAACTGCCGGCAGTTTTGGCTGCAAGTGCGTCTATGTTTACGCTGTCGTCGACTGGCTTTTTAGCAAAGTGAATCTTTAAAATAGCGTGGCGGTCTGGGCGGTCTGGTAGACCGATGCCTACTCGACGGTCAAAACGACCAGGTCGCAGTAGCGCAGGGTCTAGTACGTCTGCACGGTTAGTAGCAGCCAGTACAATTACGTTTTGACCTTGTTCAAAGCCATCCATTTCTACAAGAATCTGGTTGAGAGTTTGTTCACGCTCGTCATGACCGCCACCCATACCAGAGCCACGGCGCCGACCAACGGCATCAATTTCGTCTACAAAGATAATGCAGGGAGCATTCTTTTTGGCTTTTGCGAATAAGTCGCGAACTCGGCTTGCGCCAACACCAACAAACATTTCAACAAATTCAGAACCAGAAATACTAAAGAACGGCACGCCAGCTTCGCCCGCAACGGCACGAGCCAACATTGTTTTACCCGTACCAGGAGGACCCACAAGCAACACGCCTTTAGGTATGCGGGCACCAAGCTTGTCAAACTTCTTAGGGAACTTAAGAAACTCAACAACTTCTTCAAGGTCTTGTTTAGCTTCGGCCTGTCCGGCAACATCTGCAAACAGTACTTTGCCCTTTTCGTTACCGTACAAACGCGCTCGGCTTTTGCCAAAGCTCATGGCTTGGTTGCCTTGACCTTGTGCACTACGCATCATCCAGAACAGTAAACCACCAATAAGAATAATCGGTAGCAGTGACGACAGCGCAAAGCCTATAACGTTAGAACTCGTTGAAGAAGCCGGCTTAACGGTAACTTCTACCTTAGAGGGGTTTATACCAATATCTTTAACGCTTGTACCAACCTCTTTGTTGGCCGTAATAGTTGGTTTGTCTTCGCCCTTTTTGGTAATAAGTAGCTTTTGACCATCGATCTCGATCTTACTGTACTTGCCGGCATTTGCTTCTTTAACTACGGTTGTAATTGGGACTTCTTTGATGGTAGTAGAGGGCTGTACTAAATAGCTTACAAGGAATATTGCCGCGAATACTGCAAGAACAATCCACCCTAGGTTCTTATTTTGACGCTTCTGATTGCCGTGCTTAGCAGGCTTTGGTTGTTTCACATTCATGTCTAGCCAGTATACAGCAGATGTAATCGCCTGTCATTATCTAAACAGCTTGATTTCTGTCTTGCGTATCCCAAGAGACCAGCCCTTAGCTACGTCTACCTGGCTGCCGTTTCTGCCGTTTAAAATTGCTTCGTACAGTCGCGCTACAAGTTGTTTGCTAATTGTTACTGCAGTACGAGTTCTTAGCCACTGCACTAGCACTTCACTGGCGACTTCTGCGGGGAGTGCTGTAAACTGCGCTCTGTTTAGCACATTGGGGCTAGATTGTGCCTGCAAATACTCGTCAACCAGCGTTTGAATAGCATCGTTGAGTTCACTCGCACGCTTACTGGTTGCAAGCAGTGCTTCACGAGCTTCGCTGTCCATGCGTGGCACAATGTTCAGCCGCACATAGTTACGTAAAAATTTTTGGTCGCTATTGGTGCTGTCTTCGCGCCACTCTAGCATGCTTTCTAGTGCGTACATACGAATAGTTTCTTTCGGAACATGCAGCAGTGGTCGCACCAACTCGATTGTAGAGCGCAAAGAACTTAGGCCCCTACTTTTAGTACCCCGCAAGAAATTAATAATAATAGTTTCGAGCACGTCGTCTTGATGATGGGCGGTAATAATGGCCGAGGCACTATGCTTTTTGCAAACTCGTCGCAAAAAGTCGTACCGAGCTTTACGGGCTGTGGCCTCGCTCGCGCTTTGCCCTAACTTGCCTTCTTCGTACTCAAATGGCAGGCCATAGGTTTTTGCATATAGTTGCACAAGCTTGCGGTCTTCGGCAGAGTCTGGGCGTATGCCATGGTCGTAATGCGCCACTACCAGTTGTAGGTCTGGCTCGTGAGCTAGCACATGCAAAAGCGCCACGCTGTCTACCCCGCCACTGACGGCTACAACATACTTCCCTGCGGGAACATTCACTTTCATTGCCCCATTGTAACAATCAAAGCCACTATTCTATGCTATCTGTTCGATATTTTCCACCCGCTACGCGCGTTACCTCATGGTCGCCTGGAGCCTGAGCCCAGACTTTGCAGGCGTTTGTCCATTGCCAACGCATCTGCCACCTGGGCGGCGGCAAGCGCGTCGAGTTGCGACCCCATATCGCGGTTTGGCAGCCCATCATAATCAATGTACAGCCCGGCTCCAGTCACATCCTGAATCCATGTCTGATCATCAACCCCCCTTAGCGTTCCTGTAGAGCAACCCCCATACATGTGACCCAGGTAGCCTGTGCGTACCGTCCTTTCGTCGCGGGCCCCAACGTCCGTGGTCGTCAAGTCCTCGCCATGGACGACCATGATTGCCCCCGCGACATTCGCTAGAAATGAGTTGACTGCTTGCAAATTCTGTCGTTGCGAAATCGTCGATGAAGGCTCCAGCGTAAGAGCCCTGTGAACCAGCGTAATCTCACTCATCCAGGGGCCATGAACAAGCGGGCTGAAGGCTTTGAGACGCGTACCCCCAACTACAATAGACCGGGCGTCTGCCTGATCAACTCGTCCCTCTACCCAAGCGCCCGGGCTCTTTCGCTCAATCAGGGGGGTTTCATACTTTGCTAGTAGCATTGTGTTCCTCTCGTTTTAGCTCACAAAAAAACGGCCAATGGCCGCTTAGTGATTTGCTGATTCAAGTTGCTGATTTATGTGATGCACCCTGAGATTTTATTATAACGTTAGTGGCTATCCGACGCAACAATAGTATGGTGCTATACTACACTACTATATGAAACACCTATACTTCATACGTCATGGTCAAAGTGAGCTAAACGCCCAAGGCATTTTTGCTGGCAGACTCGACACGCCACTTACCGATACTGGTCGCTTGCAAGCAAAAAATGCAGGCAAAGATATCAAAAATCTACACATAGATCTGATCGTTTCATCCGACTTAGGCCGAGCAATAGAAACTGCACAAATTATCGCCCGTGAAATTGGATATAGCCAAAACGATATTGTAGTTAACCCTCTGTTTGTCGAACAGTTTTACGGCTCGCTAGAGGGAAAACCGTGGACCGAAACCCCCAACATTGGCAAGTACACCGACATTGAGTCAGACGAAGAACTTGTAGAGCGTGCAAAAGAGGGACTAGCCTACTTGCGCACACTGCCCGCAGAAACTGTGTTACTTGTAAGCCATGGCTCATACAGTCGAGCCCTGCGTGCCGCAATTGAAGGTGGCGATATCAAAAAAGATGAACCCGAAAACGCCAAAGTAGTACAATTTATATAATGAAGCATCTTTACTACGTTAGACACGGTGAGAGTTATATTAACATTTCAGATATTTTTTCCAGTAAGGTTGGTACGCCAAACGACAAAGGGCTCACCGAAACAGGCCAAAAACAGGCTGAAAACGGCGCAAAGTATGCAAAAGAAGCAGGGCTAAAGCCAGACATACTATTTTGCTCTCCATTAAAACGAGCGCAAGAAACCGCCATACTATTGGCAAAAGAACTTGGCTACCCTGAAAAAGACATAGTTACTAGTGGCCTGTTTGTAGAAATGCAGTATGGCGAGCTTGAAGGTACGCCATGGATGGCTTTTTGGGAAAGTGGCAAGTCGTACAAAAACTTAGGCGACTATGCAGGGGCAGAAACGCTTGAAGCAATGCAGCAGCGCGCCAAAAAAGCTCTAGAATATTTACAATCTAGGCCAGAAGAAACAATCTTAGTCGTTAGCCACGCTGCATTCGGTCGAGCCTTGAAGCGTGAAATAGACGGCAAACCATTTAGCGACGAGTTCGAAAACCATACAGAGCTACCGCATGGGGAAGTCAACAAACTCCTATGAACCAACCAGACATATACCGCTTGCTAGAGCTACAAATGCTTCTGCAGTCCTTTAACGAGGTAGATCGCAAATTACATCGCAAGCACGCAGGAAAAATGCGACCCGAGAACGATACTGAACACAGCTACAACCTAGCAATGACGGCCTGGTTTTTGGCTCCGCATTTTTCTGAGCTCAACAAAGATTTACTTATTAAATACGCACTTGTGCACGATTTGGTAGAGGTGCACGCCGGTGACACCTACATATATGGCACCAACGAAGAACTATCTACAAAAGCAGATCGCGAAAAAGTTGCAGCCGCAAAGCTACTCGCAGACTGGGCTGACTTTTCAGAAATACACGAGCTAATTGAAAAATATGAAAACAAGACCGACCCTGAAGCCCGCTTTGTGTACGCGCTCGACAAAATTATGCCTATTATGCAAATTTACATCCATAAAGGCTACACCTGGCAAAAAGAAGGCATTACAGCAGAGCAACTGCACGCAAATAAATACGACAAAGTTAAGCTTTCGCCAGAAGTAACACCATATTACGAACAGCTGTACGAACTTCTACTGTCTTCGCCAGAACTTATCCCGCCAAACTAGCCGTATATTGCTAATGTTTGACATTTATGCTATAATACTATGATGAGTAACAAAACTACCTCCACCGTTATTAACGTGACTGGTCGCTCTTACGCAGGAAAGACCGAGCTAGTCAGGACCGCAGCGTATTATCTTAGAAATTGGCAAGAGGCATATGCTGCCGTTGTTGACGTAGACGCCCTAACGCAAAAAGCCGCGCACGAACCGCTGCTAACTCGCAACGAATTTGTTGAAGCAGAACTACGACGTGCAAGACAACAAAAATCAGTTACTGCAGAAGTTTTAAAACTATCGGTCGATGGCTACCCTTTAATTATAATCGACGGCCTGCAAGACTACGGCCAAGCCAGAAGCCTACAAAACCTTTACGGTGAGAACTACCACACTCTTACTCTACAGGCAGACCCGTCGGACCCAGCCAGACTAGAGCGAGCCGCGCTACAAGCAGAGGCTTCAGGCCTTCTTGTGCCTCATGGTATGGACGAACTAGAGCTTTTCGAACAACGACTATACACCAGCGAAACGCACGCGGCACGTACTTGGGACATGAACTCGTATCGCAACGAAGACGGCAGCCCATACCTTCCCAATGTTAGTCACGACAAACACATCCATATTGCCGAAGTGGCACTGCGCCCCTACTTACTGCCGGCAGCCGCCTAACACTTTTACTCTATTCTGTAATCTGTTACAATACCCCCTGTTCTGTATTTGCAGACAAAATTTCAAACGAGAGATTTTGGCTGAAGGAAAAGAGAAGGAGCGGTTCTGGCATCGCCAGAATTCGAATTTATTTCGAAAGCTCCGATGAGAAACAATATGCTTTTCTAAACTAGTTTTACAAACCAAGGAGCGTAGTCGACTGTTTGTAAAACTAAGAGGAGAAACATAGGTCTAGGTCGAAGCTTTTGGCAATAGCCAAAACGAGACTTGACCGTACGTTTCGACGAGGCGGCATAGCTCAGCTGGTTAGAGCGTCGGACTCATAAGCCGAAGGTCAGTGGTTCAAGTCCACTTGTCGCTACCAAAACAAGTGCCTCACAGCAATGTGGGGCTTTTGTTTTAGCAAGAGTGCTGGGCTATTAACTAAAACAGGCTGATTACCCAAGCGGCGAGTAGTAGGCGCACGAGTGCTTCGCCGCTCATAATGGCGATTTGCAAGACCTTCATGTTGCTTGCAGTTTGGCTAAACAGCACGGCAGAGACTTGTGCGGGCATAACAAACCCGAGCCATAGCCAAAACGCTAGCTGGTACGGCGAAAGGTCTGTTGGCAAGCTTATAAAGTACGCCAGCACAAACGCCGAAATAATAGTCACAACTAACTGGGCTCCATAGGTTGGACCCATTTCTGACATTAGCTTGTCTTGCTCTGCTTTGCTTAATTTGTCAAAGCCGTGAATGTTGCCCCATGCTTTTTGAAATGGAACTGCATACCAAAACGCCCCGACGGCAAACATTACAACTGTTGCTGCTAGCACTGAAAGTAAGTTAATTTCCATTGCGTCTCCTAATTATGGTTTTTAGTATAGCCTGACTTAGCCAAAATCGTTATGAAAAGTAGTTTAGGTTGTATTCATCAGCTGGCAATTTGCTATGATGAGATAAATGGATACCATAAAATCAAAAATTGATAAGAAACGTGTTGAGTTAATTGCCCTTACTGCTGGCATTATTCAGCCGCTGATTACACTGCCACAAATTATTACTATTTATTCGAACCAGAGTGCGACTGATGTTTCTCTGCTAACATGGCTTGGGTACTTACTGTTTGGCATTATTTTCTTAGTGTATGGGCTGGTGTTTAACTTAAAACCAATATGGATTGGGCAAATTATTTGGATCACCATGCAGACCATAGTTGTCTTTGGTATCTTGCTTTACAGTTAAGCTAGTTGGCGACTACCAACGTGCCTTCGGCGTCGTGGTCGTAATGGTCATGAAAATACGCTGTGCCAGTTTGGGTAACCAGCAAGCTAAAAGACTCTCCTTTTTTGAGCAGTTTTTCTTCTACGCCCGAGAAAGCTACGTGCTTGTCGTGGTCGCCAAAGCCTATTTTGCGCGTTTCTGAGTCTGCGTTTTTTATTACAATGCTGTCGCAGAGTTTTGCATTTGTTGTAGCGGGCTTTACGACCCCGTTTTGTATAGTAACTTGGTGTGTGCTGCCTTTTTTGCTACAGCTTACGGTGCTTGTTGTTTTACTGTTTACTAGCACTAGCAAAAGTACTGAACCAATAATGATTACACCAGAAAATACTGCAGCAAATGTTACCAAAAGCGGTTTATTCATTGCTACTCTTCAACCACTACAGTTGCCTTCATGTAGGGGTGTGGCGAGCAATGGTACTCGTAGGTACCTGCCTTGGTAAACGTGTAGCTGTAGCTTTCACCCTTTGCTAGTAGCTCGCTATTTGGGCCTTCTGCTGCGTCGTCGTCCATAACAACATCATGTTTAGCGCTATCTTGGTTAGTCCATGTGACTTTGTCGCCCACCTTCACCTTAATTGCTTCTGGGGCATACGCAAAGTCTTTGATGTTTACCGTAGTAGTTTGTGTAACCTCTGAGCTTTTTGTAGTGTCTGTGCTGTTGCTTGGAGTTTCGCTTTGGCTCGGCATGTTTTTCATTGAGTCTTCTGGCTCGCTATTTCCAAAAACAAGAGCACCCCCAATGACTAGCACTACTAAAATAATAACCGTTCCAACAATAAATGTAGTTCTTTGGTTCATTTATTACATCCTGTCGTTATATGCTTGTTGCTCTTACCAATACTGCTTATGTAAGCATACTTTTTTTGCTACCATAACTCAACCGACACGGCTCATTATTTGACGCAAAAAAGCGTATAGTTATAGGCATGACAAGAAAACAACTTCTGACCACGGCCGTGTTGTTGCTTGGGGCAGTTCTGACCTACACAAGTTTTGTATGGCTTAAAGAAAACAA
Source organism: Saccharimonadales bacterium (SeqCode) (assembly GCA_049291335.1). Lineage (GTDB taxonomy): Bacteria > Patescibacteriota > Saccharimonadia > Saccharimonadales > UBA4665 > JAGXIT01. The sequence continues at coordinate 27,699 of JBATPG010000071.1, forward strand.
CTTTACAGTGTTTGGGCTTAGCGCGTACCAGTACTTTCCGCTTTTTGGCTTGCTGGCCTACATGACCATGTGGGTACAGTACATGGTAGAAGCACTCATGCACGGTACAGATACACCGCACAACATAGACTCGTTTTTTAAGCGAACAAGCTTGTTTGTTTTACTTTGCATAGTGCTACACCCGGCCATATTTATTAGTAAACTGTATGCTGATGGCGCAGGTTTGCCACCTGCTAGCTACAGCCAGTATGTAGCCGAGAGCATGGTTTGGCTGGTAGGCCTGGGCACCGTTAGCCTACTGCTATTTATTGCCTTTGAGTTTCGAAAGTACTTTATAAAACTTGGTATTTGGAAGTACATTGTGCTACTAAACGATGTTGCTATGCTGGCAATTTTTTACCACGGCCTAAGACTTGGCTCGACTATACAAAGCGGATTGTTTACCTATGTTTGGTACTTTGTTGGAGCCACGCTCGTTGCTGCAATAGCGTACAAATATTACTATTGGCACAGCCAAAAACAGTCAGTTATATAGCTAGCACAATAGCAGTAGCTACAGCGCTTATAGCAAATGCTTGTATGTATATGTAGAAAGCCTTTAGGCTGTCTTTCTTTTTGGCGTCACTGTTTGTAACTTTTACCGCACTGGTAGAGCCTTCGGCTGCGTTTTGCAAACCTGCGCCTGCATAGGCTACGCAAAACTTTTGCTGAGCCTGCAAAAAGGCAACACTTGTTATAAAGGCTGGAATAAATACTAACAACCGCATTTGCCAACTTGCGCCTGTTAGAACCATAGTTGTGGCCAAGACAATAAAAAGCCCAAGGTCAAAAAAGCCTGCCTTGCGGCGTTTAGCAATTTCTTTGGAGTTTATGTTGCACACTCCTGGTATATAGGTTTGGTCTGCCATAGGTATAACACCCATTATAAGTAGAGTTTAGGTGTTATACTAGAACAAAAGGAACAATAAACACTGCAAAACGACATTATATTACTGGTTACAGGTCTAATTGTGGGGGCTATGAACGCCATTGCCGGTGGCGGCATGCTAATTGGGTTCCCGGTGCTGATTGCTTTGGGCGTGCCTCCGCTCGTTGCAAATGCCACTGGGTACATTATTGCTATACCCGGGCAAATTACTTCAATAGTTGGCTATAGAAACTATCTTAAAAAAGTACCACTCATGTACGCCTGGCTCCTAGTGCCACTACTGCTCGGTTCAACAATCGGCGCTTTAATGCTAAGAAACACGTCTGCAGAAGACTTTGCCCAAATGGTACCTGCACTTGTAGGCTTTGGCGTGGCGCTGTTTGCTTTTCAGCCGCTTATGCATTTTCACCTGCATCGTCACCTAAAAGGCCGTGCAAAAACAACGTTGCCTTTGGTGCTACTTGGTATAGCTATGCTACCACTTGGCTACTACGGTGGGTACTTTGGTGTTGGCTACGGGTTTATTATGCTTGCCTTTTTGGGCTTTACTAACCTGCACGACGCTCATGCTATGAACGCCATGAAAAACGTTTCTGCCATATGTTTGTCGACCGTTACCATGCTGCTACTGACAGGCTCTGGCCTCATAGACTGGCGCACTGGTTTAGTTATGGGTGCAGGATCTGCAGTGGGCGGTTATGTGGGTTCAAAGTACTCCCAAAAAGTCTCAAGCCACTGGTTACGTATTGTTATTGTTGTAATCGGCATTGCAGCCGTTTTTTATCTTGCCCGTTTAGAGTACTAAATATTTTTACAGATACACTTTGCCTTGCTACACTAGAAGCTTCATGAGAAAAGAAACTAAAGTTACAAGTATTGCCGTAGGTCCTGATAGGATTGATACGTTGGCTATAGATCCCAGACTCGACGACCGGGAGCGTTCTGTCCTAATTGATAGTGTTGGCCCGCTTGCATCTGAGCACGTAGTTCACGCCGGAGACGTTACTCATGTTCAGCCTGATATCGATCCGTCTGCCGAAGCCACAACAGCTGCGGTACGTCACGATGTAGTGCATGCGTTAATGACAACAGTACGCCAAGGCGCAATTATATCAACACCAGGAAATTTTCGCGAAAGACCTCTTTAATTCGAAGTGGTAGCGTTTGGCTGTGGTGCGGCGCTGTTGCCAAGTATGATTATGAAGTCTGCGTTAGGGTAACGAGCCAGCGTTGCTGCGTCTTGTACGACCGATGCTTTGTAGTTCGCTGTTAGGTACGCTTTGGTGTTTGGCATTTTGTTTGCAGTGTTGTCGATTACCGTAG
>JBATPG010000072.1:0-3814 GCA_049291335.1 Saccharimonadales bacterium (SeqCode)
AACCCTAACCGAATTGCCAAACATAATAAGCTTGAACGATGTTTCTTTTCACTATTTAGGCGAAAATTCACCCGCCGTACTTAAAAATATATCTGTATCGATTAGCAAAAACCAACATGTTGCTATAGTAGGCGAAAACGGCGCGGGCAAATCAACTCTTATAAAACTACTTATGGGGCTCTACGCGCCTACTACCGGCAGCGTTATGCTAGACGCTGACTCTTTGCAAGACATAAACATAGCCTCATGGCATAAGCAGCTCGGGGTGTTACAGCAAGACTTTATAACCTATGGCTTTGCTACCGCTCGAGAAAATGTAGAATACGGCGATATTGGTGCTCCTAAAGACGACGTACGGCTTGAAAGAGCCATGAAAGACGCCGAGGCATACGACTTTGTAGATAAATTGCCAAGAGGTGTAGACTCGTACGTTAACAACTGGATGGAAGACGACGACGGCAACAAAGGCACAGATTTGTCTGGCGGGCAGTGGCAGCGGCTCGCCCTAGCTCGAGACTTTTACCGAGACGCCCCAATCGTTATTTTAGACGAACCAACTTCGGCTATAGACGCCCTGGCAGAGGCACGCATTTTTAACCGGCTTTTCAAAGGCAGGCAGCGCACTGTCATAACCATTAGCCACCGGCTTTCAACTGTCAAAAAAGCAGATGCCATTTATATGCTGCGTGACGGTGAACTCGTTGAAAGCGGTACATACGAAGAGCTAATTGCCAAAAAGGGTGAATTCTACCGGATGTTTGAAGCACAGCTGTAACTGCCCTGTACATTCTGCCGATTGACATCTATACCGCTCATGGTATTATGAACATAGTTCGTGCGCCAACTAGCGGCGCTTGAAACAAACATATAAAACAAAAATACGTTTGACGCTTCACCCGCCGCTCGGGTGGGCGCGCACGAAGCACGAGTGAGTCCCGAGTGGGCTCACTTTTTGTAATTAACAGATTGCAATGTATAATCAATGCTGTTCTACAATTAACAATTGATATGGAACAAAAATCCAAAATTTCAATCCAAGGAGCTTGTCGACTGAATGGAATTTTGAGAGGAAAAGCCTAGCTCTAAATCGAAGCTTTTGTTGCTACAGCAACAAAACGAGATAAGAGCGCAAGCTTTGACGTAGGGGTGTAGCTCAATTGGTAGAGTAGCGGTCTCCAAAACCGTTGGTTGCAGGTTCAAGTCCTGTCACCCCTGCCAAATTCAAAAGCCAGGTTTTATGCCTGGCTTTTGAATTTGTTAGATATGCCAGGATTTGCATGTCAACCAACGGAGTCGGTTGGAGGTGAGAGCTGCCAGTGGCAGGTCGCAAGGGAGTCCACTCTTGAAAACTAGTTTTTCAAAGACGAACGCGACGGGGTCGCGGAACGTGACCAAGTCCTGTTACCCCGCCAAATCATAAACCAGGCCAAGAGTTTGGTTTTTGATGTAGCAAAAATGATGATATTAAAACTCGTCTTGGGTTGTTATTTCAGTAGTACTTGTCGATTTTTATTAGCATACGTTAAAGCCGTAACAGCTATAAGGTACAAAATGTAGCTTAAACACCCCCGTAACAAGTATTCTGGGCTTATAAATATTAAAGCCACCCCGCTGGCTGTTGTAGCGCCAATAAAGCCATATGACAGTTTTGCCGAGCTATGCATAGGTTTAACCAATGCAAATGTTGCATAGATTAGGCTCATGACAGCAACGACAATGTGAAAATAAAGCATGTATAAACTATAGCACTATTCGAATCTTACTAAAATGGTGGTGCCTTAGCGCACGCAATACTAACCTTTGTATAGACTGTAGTTAACCTTGCAGAATAGACGCTAGAGGCTCATACTATCGCATAAGATGAAGTGGAGTGTAGACACGGCCCAAGATGCCACTGCTCAGATTGTGCAGTACTTTCGCGGGCTTACTAAAACAAAACATTCAATTCTATTGCTGGTTAGTGGAGGCTCGGCTATCGCTATAGAGGCTGATGTATTGCGGCAGATGGCGGATTGTCCGGAAATACTCGGAGTTTTACCAATGGACGAACGTTTTGGGTTACAGAGTCATAATGATTCAAATATAGCCCAGCTTAACAAAGGGCTCCACACCAATAGCCCAGTGGCTGTTCACGACGTGTTGAACCAAAATCTTCCATTTAGTGACACGGTCGAACACTATTCTGCGCTTGCACAAGATCTTTTCGCCCGTGCTGATCATATTGTTGGAATTTTTGGCATTGGAACGGACGGCCACACCGCAGGAATACTGCCTCATTCACCCGCGACAACAGATAACGTTTCAACGGTTATTGGCTACACCTGGCAAGATTACGAACGCATAACACTAGGCGCTAATGCATTGGCACAAATTAATACAGCTTTTGTGCTGGCATATGGCGAGAGCAAAAAACAAGCGCTAGGTAGAATTAAGGCAAATGATGAATCGTTTGAAGCACTGCCTGCGAAGGTTCTACACGATATTCCAGATGTAACAATATATAATGACTTTATAAAAAGTGAGGGAGTAACATGAAAATAGCGGTACACGGCCTAGGACGTATGGGTATGCAAATTGCACGTAAACTGACTGAGAGTGGCCAACACACGGTAATTGCACTCAATCGTAGCCCTGAGCCGGTTCAAGAGCTAGAAACACTCGGTGCAACTGGTGCATACAGCACAGAAGCAGTAGTAGAAGCTTTTGCAGGAGAGCAAGCAGTTGTTTGGGTTATGCTTCCAAGCGAAATTACCGACCAAGTAGTACTAGATTGGGCTACTACGCTCCCTGCGGGCAGCATTATTATTAACGGTGGCAATTCTAACTACAAGCAAACTATTGCCCTCAGCAAGCAAGTTGCAGAAAAACACCATACTCTAATTGACGTAGGAGTTAGTGGTGGTATATGGGGCTATGAGAACGGTTTCCCACTTATGTGTGGCAGTGATTCAGAGGAGGCTTTTGCCATAATCGAGCCAGTTCTAAAAACATTGGTACAGCCTGGTGGCGCCTATAGGCATTTTGGTCCGAGTGGTTCGGGGCACTATGTCAAAATGGTACACAACGCCATAGAGTACGGCATGATGCAGTCCTTGGGCGAAGGTTTTCGTTTGCTCAAAGAAGGCCCCTACCAGAACATTGATTTGGCCGCAGCAGCAGACGTTTGGCAACACAACAGCGTAATTACTAGCTGGCTTACCGAACTATCTCGACAAGCTTTGGTAGACAGCCCTGAACTTGAAGGCATCAGCGGCTACGTCGCCGAGAGCGGTGAGGCGAAATGGGCACTCGAAACAGCCAGCGAAATGGGCTACACCGTACCGGCCATACAGGCCGCCTTTGACGTTCGCCTGGCCTCTCAACAGGGTGAAACCAACTTCGCAACTAAAATTGTCGCTGCCCAACGAAACAAGTTTGGTGGCCACAATCTCAACGGCGAAGGAAAAGCCTAAATGGACTACCGTGACAAATCACTGGTTCTCGTAATTTTTGGCATTACAGGCGACCTTGCAAAGCGTAAACTGTTGCCCGCACTGTACCATTTGCACTCTAAAAAAATGTTGCCAGAGTCGTTTAAGGTAGTAGGCGTCAGTCGTAACGAAGTTAGCGTAGACGCGATATATGAACCGGTTAAAGAGCGAATCGCGCGCCAAAATTATGACGACAATATCATGGATGAGGTTAAACGTGCAACTACTATGGTGCAGCTGGACATGCATAAAACTGCTGACTTCGAACAGCTGTTGGCGAAACTAAAAGACATGACTGAAGATCTTGGCCCGGGCGTCAGCCGACTGTACTACCTGTCTATACC
>JBATPG010000073.1:0-3389 GCA_049291335.1 Saccharimonadales bacterium (SeqCode)
CTACTGCAGCTTCAAACAAGACTCAACCTAGCAGTTTCTCGGTTTTGGGTGTGGCAGTCTCGGGCGTCCCTACCGCCACTGCAAGTGGTTTTGCAACCAATACCATTGGCGACGTTCTCGCTAAGGGTACTACAGAAAAAACGTTAGTAGGTACACCGATAGAACAAAACAAAAATTCACGATTATGGGTCATAACTGCCTTCGTTATTGTTGTCGTGAGCATGGTTCTGGCAATACGAGCTATACGTAACAGAGCATAATCTGCTACCATAAAGCTAATGTTTGTTTTACGTTCTAACAAATCTGGCTTCACTCTTCACATTGTACTTGTTTTGCTTGCCTCGGCCGCCGGCATAGTGCTTATTGGTTTGTTTACAAAAAACCAAATAGAGATACAAAACCAAGAAAAGCAGTTTCTTGCTGCCCAGATAGAGGTTAACGCCCTGGGTGAAAAGATAGCTAAAGTAACCAACCCTGATAAATACAAGGCTGCTGCTTATTGTAGTTATAGCAGCGCTAAGTATGGCAAGGGCGATAGATCATGCACCACCAAGTATTATTTACTAAAAAATGATATTTCCGCAGAAGAAGCTCAGAAGCAAATAACAAGAATTGAGAATAATGGCATGGATTCAATAGAATACGAGATTCGTGATGCCAGAGGGTTGAATTTTTTGAAATCTCTTCAGTTTAGCTCCAATGGATTAAGTTGTAACACAACATTATACTTTAAACACAAAGACAATTTGGCATACGATGACGGAAAACTTAAGTGGGACATACCAGACCAAAGCTCTTTGCTAGTCGTATCTTGTTCGGGTGAGGCGAAGGCGGAGTATTTTCTAGTGAAAGACCAGTAAACTGCCACAGAACTCATGCTTAGAGTATTTAATAAACAAAATGGGTTAAAATCACGCACAGTTCTAATTGCTGTAGCCTGCATCATCGGGGCTATAGTTATTGGCCTAGTTGTCAGACAAACACTTGCGCAACATAATGAACGAACTCTATACAAAAATGCTGAAGCAAAAATCAACAAACTCGGAGATGATATTTTGGTAGAGCATAGTACATCTAAGTACCAGAAAGAAGCCAATTGCCACTATCTTAGCGCTAAATTTGACCAGGGTGCTAGGGTATGCGATGTGAGCTTTAAAATTCTTCTCGTGAACACAACAGAGGCTCAAGCCGTAAAAATTTTTGAAAGTGCCGTAACGAAAGCGCAGGAGGTGTATAGTGTTAGGCCCAGGGCTAGTGACGGCCTATCTGCTTTAAGAATCGCTAAACTCGAGGAGAAAATGCCAATATTTTGTAGCATGTCTATTGATTCTTGGTCAAGTACCATACCGTCATTCGTAAATAGCGAAGGTAATTGGTCAGCTCCTGCAAATGCAAGTCTACTAACAATACATTGTGGTGGTTCAGCAAATGCTGAGCATTTTAAGGTAGTTGAGCGATAATGCATAAGAATATTCTCGGTTTCGTTCAACAGGCTCCATTAATGGCGGTGCTTATTTTAGGCATAATTACGGGATTGGCGATAAGCATAAACAGTAAAAATACTGATAGTATAAAATCTGAGTTTATTAACACTGAAACAAAAATCAACAAACTCGGAGATGATATTTTGGTAGAGCACGCAAATGCTCAACATCAAAAGAGATCTTTTTGTTATTACACGAGCACAATAAATAAAAGTGATGATAGGGTGTGCAGTGTGAAATATGAAATTCTTTTCGAAAACACAAACGAAGCCCAAGTAATTCAAATCTTTGAAAGTGCCGTAACAAAGGCGCAAGGACTGTACGTAGTAACGACTATTGATTCAGCTACAGTTGATTCAATAAAATCTGCAGAATTATCCGAACCGCACACCGCAACTCTTGAGTATTTAGGATCAGGAAAAATGCCTCCACTGTATTGCGACATGAGAGTGAACCACAGAGCTGAAATACAGCTGAAATACAATGAACAAAGACCAAGTTGGAAAATTCCAAAGAACTCTGGATTACTAACGATTGAGTGTTACGGCAAGGCAAAGGCTGATTACTATACGCATGTAAATGTAATCTCTGCTGGCACGTAGCTCAAACGACATAGAGTGTAATACAACTCTATATTTCTTGCCCAACTACTGAGTTATTTTGTATCTGTTGCGGGGGGTTACTGTGGGGGCATGCTGCTGGCAGAGGTGCCAAAGCGTACTAGTGCATGAAACGTGTCTGCCGCGGCGTTCTGTTCGTTTCGTACTGCTTCGCACTCTGCAAACTCTTGGTTGTAAGTTGCAATAGACTTGTTGTCGCTGGTGTCTATGCTGGCTTTTTTGGCGAGCAAGTCGTCGGTACACTGTTGATACTGAGAGCTAAGCGATTTAGACAAGCTATACTGCTTGGCTAGCGTTACAGGGTTCATTCTGCCCGTTACGGTTATAAAACCGGCCATGCCTACTACTAGCAGTGCTACAACCGATATCACAGCCAGTTTACGGCGTGGGTGACGAGCGCGGTTGTTACTGGGCTTGTGTGGCGCTGCTGGTGTTGAGCCACGTGAGCTTTGGTTGTGTTGGGGCGTCGAGGGGCTCATAGCGCTTTCTGCAAACTCGCCAAACACGCGGCTTCGTACGGTGTATTCTTTGGGCAGGTTTTCTAGCTCGTCTATGCAGGCGGGCACAAGGTGTTGTCGGTTGCTGGCAAGGTAAATAAGCGCCTGTAGCTCTAGCATGGGGCCGTACACGCTGTCTGCAACTGTGCCGGTGCGCTGTTTTATATCGCGCTCTATGTGGTCTAGGCGGGCTTGTACGCGCACCACTTGGTCTGGGCGTACTATGCCAGTAGCAATGGCGTGCGATAGCGCCTGTATATAGCGCTCTACGAGCTGCAAGTGATTTACAAAATTGTGAGTGTTTATTTTTAGGTCCATAGTGTTTTTTATTACGCTTATAGTTTAACGTTTTATTAGCAACGTTTCAATATCTATTTTTGGGCGAGGACTTTGTTGTAGACGCCTAAAGTGATGCGGGCCATGCGCTCCCACGAATAACTTGCTACCTGTTTTTTGCCTTTTGCTATCAAATCTTGTTGCAGTGCTTTGTTAGAAACAACTTCGTCAATAACGCGAGCCATGTCGGTAACATCGTACGGGTCAAAGTAGTGCGCGGCGTCTCCCAGTACCTCGGGCATGCAGGTGGCGTTGCTGCTAGCCACCGGTGCGCCGTTTAACATAGCCTCAAGCGGTATTAGACCAAAACCTTCGCTTAGACTGGCCCATATGTAAGCTTGGCAGTGAGACATTGCCCACCGTAGCTGACCGTCTGGGACAAAGTCTGTCAAAATAATACGCTCGGCAAGTCCCATGTCTACAAGTTTTTGCTCGAAACTGGCAGCAGACGC
>JBATPG010000074.1:0-3135 GCA_049291335.1 Saccharimonadales bacterium (SeqCode)
TTCCAGCTCTTCTCTCGTAAGTGTTTCTTTGCCAGCTTTAATCTTATCTGTAATAAGAAGTCGCAAGCCATGACTAGCCATAAAATGTATGATGTCGTTGGGGTTATCGGCAACCCTGAACGCTGGATCGTCTTCGTCTCGATAGGTTAGTGCTGTGGCGCGCGATTCCCAAGCCGCTAAAAGCTTGCTTGATTTTATTGGTTCCGTAGCAAACTTATCAATCCACGCCTTGGCGTCTTGGGGCTCTCTGCGGTAAAAATCTGTTGAAACTCGCAACTCGCCTAGCAGATCTGTTAAATTCATTTCCGCTGTGGGAGGTTGCTGCAAATCGGGGTGCTTCTCAAGGTATTGCCGCAAAGCTTCGTCGCCGCTTTTGCGAGCTTCCACGAGCTCAACGTACAAAGCAGCAAGCTCGTCGTTAAAAAACACTTCTTTCAGTTTGTTTTGCCTAGTAGAAGGGAAACCTCTAAAGCCAGTTATGTTCTTGTTGGCATCGTATATTGCCGTGCCACCGTCTGCGGCGACCAGCATGCGAAGCATTTCAACCTGCAGAGGGTATAGTTTGTCCTTGACCGATTCTGGTGGGGCAGGAGTAATCTCTGTGAACATGCGAATGGCTTGTGCAGGATCTTCGTAGAAATAGAACGCACCGTCCTTAAGATTAGCCATCCGCTGAGGCAAGAATAATCTATCAAGTATCATGCTTTTTATACGCTCGCCGTCTTTGCCTTCTGGTAGCGAATCCAGCAGCCGGGTCCATGTTTTAGGATGGGCCATAAACGGTATATTTAGCGTATGCTCTTTGGCATCTTCACCTTCGCCGTATGTCCGTACCTCGCTACCTATAAACTCAGTTGAGCCGCGCAGCTTCTGTAAGTCTTGTAGCGTATCGACAGGGTCTTCTGCTCCAAGTGCATAGATTAAAGCCTGGATTCTTGACTGATCATCAAAATCACCGAGTAAATCGGCTTCCACGCCTTTAATTGCCTCGATTTTGCTGAGTATTTTTTCGTCAAACGGTACCATGCCGTCTGCTTTAGTCTTGTACTGGGTAAGTACGTTAATAGCGTTGGGCATTTCTGCAATGGCGTTGTCGCCATACAGCCACTTTGCATGCGTTAACACTTCGTCTGGTTGGCAGACTTCTAGCGCTCTGTTTAAAAACCCAGCGGGCAGATCGGTTTTGCCCTCAGGGTTGGTACTTTTTATAGTTTCAAGAAACGCAGTGACGCTTGCGAGGTATGGCTCGCGCTCATCAGTCGTAAGGCTCGACATGCGCGGGATCATATGTGTCTCTATTTCGCCGTACTCTACACCCGCTTGCACTAAGCCTAGTATATTTTTAGCTCTGTTAACCTGATCGCTCGCCGACGGGCCAAACAGCAGATCTTCTACATACTTGCTTTTGTTTGCGTTGTATTCTTTCCAAAAGTCTTGCGGTACATGCACCATGTCGTCTGGGTTACTGCTATGTACTACTTTGTCACGAAGTGCTTCCGACAACCCTTTTTCAGCCAACTCTTGTTGCAACGTAGCACGTTTTTCGGCACTACAGCGGGTGACTAGTGCCGTTACAGCTTCAGCCTTTTGCCCTGACAAGCCTGCCAGTTGCATAGGCCATTCTATATTCATGGCTTCTTGCGGAGAAGAAGAAACCAGCGCGTTCACGCCAGACTCATCACCTTCGGTTGCCAGTTGTACCATTGCTCGATCGATCGCGATCGACATGGGGTCGTTGTGCCTATACTGGCCGTCGTAGCCCGCACTGCGTCTCGAACGCAGCTTGTTAGTTATGCCTTGGTTAGCAGTATTTGCTTCTGCCGTTTGCAACCGCTGCGCACTTTCACCGCTTAATCTCACCAGCTCAACTATGTCTGATGGTGCAGTCTGTTCGCCAGATTGTTTGAGATATTTTTCAGTGGCAACCACAACGTTTTTCATGGCTGCTTCGGGCTTGTTATGTACGTTCATTTCCAGCTTGGCTAGCGCAATGTTGTCTTCGGGTGACAGTTGCGTTTGTAACTCTGCTACCAAGCTAGCTTTTTCGCTTTCGCCGACTTCTGTCAGGGAGGCCACGTGTTGAATTTGATCGTCAAAGGTTTTTTCGGTGGCAATTTGTAACAGCCCGGTCGTTGCGCCGTATTCTTGCCAAAGTGGCTTGGGGCCCATTGGCCCGTTTAGGGCAACAACGCCGTGCATGTTGGTGGCCGCAGCAACGACGTCTTCTGCCATGCCAGCAGCAACCAGTTCTCTTATTTGGCGGCTACTGTCTGTGCGCGAACCTTCTATCATGCCTATTGCAAACATCGACTCTACAGCCTTCTCGGCGACTTCGGTTTCGCCCTGTTCGTGGGCCTTTACAGCGTCGGTCAATGCGGTTTGCTTGGCTTTGCTGAAAATATTTTGATCTCTTTGGAAGGCATCTTTTTCGTTACTACCCGCCGGCATTGACTCTTCTACTTCGCGGTGTGCGCCCGCCAAATAGTCGCTAACAGACGCCATGAGTTCGCCAACCTTACTGTGAGCTTCTGCTTGTTCGGGTGTGTGCTGACTGGGTGGCACCTGATTGTACATGGCAAAATCGTCCATACCAGTTTGCGTCACCGTTGAATTGTGCGCCAAACGAAGCACCGCCGAGCCTATGCGTTCATAGTCTTCCTGGGGCAAGTGTGCAATTGCTTCATGTGCTTTTGGTGATGTTTCTTGTAGCATGTGCCTTTGGTTCTTTGCCAATATTTTTTACAGTCTATATAAAAATAGTATAGCGTATTAGTGCGCTAATGCTTACCAACCTGCTTATGACGTTTAGCGCAGTATCAGCCACATACCGGCTATAGAAATCACCAGTGCCAGTAGGCGCAGGCCCAGGGCGTTGCGTTCACGCAAAAACACATAAGCCAGCACCGAAGTCAGCGTTATTTTGGCGCTAGTAGCCAACATAGTACCGCTCAGTGTGCCCAGGCTAAGCGCCAGTATGTATAGGCCGCCAGCAACACTGGTCAGTAGCCCCAAAAACAGTGCTTTTTTAATCGTGTCGCTGTTTAGGTGCGTAAACTCTTTACGGCCGACTACTGCTACCAGCACGCTAGCGCACACAAACTGCATAAACCAGCCAAACCGTGCGTACTGCCACAC
>JBATPG010000075.1:0-1940 GCA_049291335.1 Saccharimonadales bacterium (SeqCode)
GTAAGGGTTGTGCCCATACGGCCGGCGTCCAATTGATGCGCCTTCTGATAAACAACAAGATTGGCGGTTTCCACTCCGCGTTGCAAGGCTTTTTGAATTGGGCTTCCGTTCCGTGTGAAAAGCGTATCGAAAAAGGACTCTAATGCCAAAAGGCTGGCAACTCCTCCGTGTGCATATCCCCCCATACCATCTGCAATTGCAAACAACGTGCCAGATCCAGATGAATGCTCATCGTAGTCAATGCGGATCGAGTCTTGATTATCCTCCCGCAGCGGGCCAACAACGCTCAAACTGCCGCTTTCAATTTCCGGCACGAATTTTGTCAAAATATTCCGCTCTTCCTTTGCTATGAGGAAAAATGCCGATGGCCTATATAACTTTTCCACGAACCACCTAAATATGCCGTGGGCAAATTCAGGCAGTTCGTGGTTTGCAAAAGTTACTACCAACTCTCTCTATTTTTTATTCTATACAAGCACAATAGGACTGACCATTACCCAAACGGGGCATTTTGTTTTATTTATGCTTGACAAAGTAAAAAGAAACACTGACCACAAACCATGCTGTAGCAATTCCAAGTGCGATCATGCTGGCTTGGGTGATGATGCCTCCAGCAGCCAGACCGATCTTCCCAGCTGTGACCACAAGTCCGATATTCACCGCGAGGCCGATCAGCGGCAGAAGCAGGTGACGGAAAACATTAAAGGAGGAATCTCCAACAAAAGTCACAATGGTCAACAGGCACAGCAATGCGTAAAGCAGGAAAGCGCCCAAATTGGAAGCGAGAATAATTCCCATCAAGACCGGCAGTCCGCCGATGATGCCAGCCGAGCCGATGATCGCACAAACTGTGCTCAACAAAATAACTGTGTTGTATGGGGTGGCATATTTGGGATGCAAAAAACCAAGTACGTCAGGCATCTCGTCGTCCAGAGCCATGGCAAAACTTATGCGGACGCCGTTGTTGATCGCGGTCAGAGTCCCGCCCAATAAAGCGATCGCCACAGTAAAGCCGAAGAAAACCATTAAGGTCGTTCCGTATCCGCCTAATAGAAGTTCCCCGAATTGCAGAGCAAGATCACCAAGAGGCGCGGGTGATGCGCTTGCATTAATCTGTATATTTAGGGCAAAGCCAGCCACGAAGTATCCCACCAGATAAGCAAACAGGCCTTGAACAACCAAAGCAAGAATCGCACCGCGCGGGACGTCTCGTTGCGCATTAGACGCAGAAGCGCCGAGCGCTGTGGACGACTCAAACCCCACCATTAAGATCATCGCCAATACGGCCTGGAAGATAACGCCGTTAAAACTGTGCGGGAGTAGGACAGATGTCACAGATGGATAAACCCACTCAGAGGTAGAAAAAGAGGCGGGGTTGATTAATCGAAAAGCGATCGCAAGAACAGCGAAAACAAACAGCGTGATCAACTGAATCGTATTTAATATCACACTGGTAGTTGTGGTGCCGGTGATCCCACGCAAAGCCAGAAACCCGACAAATGCAGAAAACGAAACGGCCAGAATCACCTCACCAAAAACTGTGGGTTGATAACCAAAATAGCGTAACAGATAATCTGCAAGGATGCCCATGAAGGCAACGAGAACACCCGGATAGATCCAATAATAAAGATGGGCGGTCCAGCCTGTTGCAAATTTGCCGAGGCGGGCGATGAATTTGTAGCGGGGATTTTTTTGACGGGCAAAGAAACGATCTGCAAAATGATAGGCACTGCGAAACCCCGCTTCAGGATAACGTCGGGCCAGTTCGCCAAACGATAGGGCAGTGATCAACGCTGATAGCAATGCCAGTAAAACCCCTGGCCAAATATCTGCCACGCCGTCAAAGCTGGCCGCGGCCTGCACCTGATAAAGCAGCCATAGAAATGCGCCCGGTGCGGTCAATGCCATGGCATTGATGGTGATCCCGGTCAGGCCAAGTG
>JBATPG010000076.1:0-2534 GCA_049291335.1 Saccharimonadales bacterium (SeqCode)
TTCTCTTCCTCGCCCTACTAAGATGTTTCAGTTCAGGCGGTTACCTACTCCCTATCCTATATATTCAGATAAGTGTGATTAGACATTACTCTAACCGGGTTTCCCCATTCGGACATCTCCGGATCAACATATATGTAGCTATTCCCCGGAGCTTTTCGCAGCTCATCACGTCCTTCATCGGTATTACATGTCAAGGCATCCTTTGTGCGCGCTTGAGTAACTTTTTACGAAATGTGAGACTAAAAGTCTCACGTAGTGCAATTGACTAGTTATTGGTGATTATCAAAGATAATTCCAATAGCCGTTTGTCTTAAATAGTATTACCTGTCGTAAACAGATAACACTTTGCTTTTTTCTTCTCTTCTCTTATATGACTAAATTGTTAAATTGCGACTCAAGACATCTCACTGAATCCTAATGATTCAGATATTGATCCAGCTTGAGTTTAAGCTTAAAGCTTGGCGGTTTAGTCCGTGTGACTTATAAAGCCTCATGTCTAAACTCAAGCAACCCTATGATCATACCAATTTAAACAGAGGCGGTCAAGCCTTTCCTGCTGTCATTTTTGCAACAAGTCGGCCCCTGATTGGTTTATGGCAAATTCTGAATTTTGTACGGTCAATTACAATTTTTGCAACCCTATGCGCATTTGTCCGTTTCTTCTAAACCAAAAAATCGCGGGCTACGAAGAGCGAACGGATATACTTATAAAAATACTAACTTTATTAAAGTACCCATTTTGACTGCATGTCTCATATATGAGGCCTATGCTACCAAACATAGTTTAGGAGCACCTTTTATAGATCAGCAGTAAGGAGGGTCAGATGCATTCTTTATCTGACATATCAAACAACCACCACTCTTGGTGGTCACGACCAATAGGAGTAACGGCGTTGATTATCGCGCTAGGAATTTGCTTGGCGCTTATGGTCCTGGCTTTTACAAGTTCAAATGCAGCTTCAGAAAGGAATAACGACATGAAATCCACTTCCTCTTCGCAACAGTCCACAACCCGTGTCCAGGTAGAGACGGCTACACCGCACATCGATACGCCCACACCCGCAAGCCAAGATTCTGCTTCTGGCGCCCGCACAAGCACAAATTCTACATCTGACTCATCCAAAAGTTCAGTACAGGTGACGGTCAACGGAGAGACAGTGCCCGTGCCAGAAAACGGTTCAGTACACCGTACGCTACAAAGTGCTGATGGCCAAACAACCTTAGATGTTTCAACATCAAGCGACGGCGAAGCCTCTAACAGCAGTTCAAGTTCTTTGAACGTGAACGTTTCGTCCAACTCATCATCTTTTTCTTCTAACTCAAGTGTTAAGATCGGGGGCACCACTGATTGACACCCTGCTGGCAAGCAATGTCCCCCACTACACTATTTCTACCGCTGAAATTAATTCTGATGTAAATGTTACCAATAACACCAACCAATCCATACATAACGCAGTAGATGCACTAGCTACAACTGGCAATGCTACTGTTTCAAATAACACTTCTGCAGGTAACGCTAAGACTGGTGCGGCTCGCACCAGTCTGACGGTATTTAACCTAACAGGCAGCAACCTAATCGCCAGCAACGATCTACTTGTCTTTGTTAATGTTCTTGGCACCTGGTACGGGCTCATTATGAACGCACCCGCCGGGACTACTGCGGCTTCTCTCGGTGGTGGTGTCACGAGCAATACAACAGTCAACAATAACGCAAACCTCACAAACGACACCGATCAGTCTATAACCAACAACGTTCGTGTAGCCTCTGCAAGTGGCGATGCCACTGTTGCCGAAAATACACGTGGTGGCAACGCAACCACTGGCGACGCCACGGCAAGTGTAAACCTGATGAACATGATTAACAACAGCTTGTCGCTCAACGGCTGGTTTGGATTACTCTTCATTAACGTCTTTGGTAGCTGGACCGGGAGCTTTGGCGTAGATACTTCCGCAGGCAACCCTGCCCCATTTGTCCCAGTACCATCACTTGCTAGTACAGGCCTTGGGGCTCCCTTACAGGTATTCCGTTTTGTTCCAACGAGCACTAACAACGCAGGCGGGGGAACTAGCGCCTCAAGCCAAAGCGCAAGTGAAGCCTCAGGCACAGCAGCGCCCATGCCTTTACCTCAAGCAGTTCTAGCGTCATCAGCTAGTGGCCCCAACTCATCAGGAAAGTCCTCGCCTGTCGTCGAGGCAATACAACGAAATTACTTAGTGTACATCCTTGGCGGTGCATTAGCGTTCGCAATTCTACTTGTCGGTGAGCGTAGCCGCTTCTTCCGCCGGTAATTGAAAGTAAGATAAATGAGCTAAGATTGAATAAAAAATATCCGCCTATGCGGATACGATGAAATAGTGGGCGATGAGGGACTCGATCAGTGTCAAATTTTTAATTTGACACGTGTAACGAAATGATACAATTTTTGATCATGTCGCGTTAGCTCCGACCTCGTCATCATATCCTTGCGGATAAAATAAGCTGACAGTTACCTCTGACTGGTGGGCGATGAGGGACTCGAACCTCCGACCTCGTC
>JBATPG010000077.1:0-13886 GCA_049291335.1 Saccharimonadales bacterium (SeqCode)
GGCATAAGCTATTTGCTTGCGCATCACTTTGCTCACAGCTGCACCTTCTTTCTCGGTAATCATGTCTCGTAAATACAAAACACCAACAACCACATTTTTATTTTCCGGGTCGTAAACTGGAAAACGACTGTGACTAGTTTTGTGTAGCTCACCCATTAGTACCGGCCCAACCGTGTCATGAATAGCAACAGACCGGACGACTCGCTTGGGAATATGTATGTCTGAGACATGCTTGTCGCCAAAATCTAGAACATTTTTAACAATCTGTAAATCGGCAGTATTTATTCGATTATCAGCTTGTGACGACTGCCTGTCCAGCAATTTCTCAAGATCTTCACGTTCATGCATGCCAGTATGCTGCGTTTTTTTGACCAGCTTTGAACCATGGCGCGTAACTACATCTATGGCCGGATGCAAACGCTCGACAAACCAAGCAAGTGCTGGCGATACAGATGTGGCTAGTTTTGTGCTGAATTTTTTTGTGCCACCAGTAAGATACACCACGATATATGCAGAAATACACAGCCCAATTACTGTTATACTTGGAAGCCAACCCCCCAGAGCAGCGTCAAGCAGTACTATGCTAGCGCTCGCAGTACCAACGGCCAATACCCCAAGTACTAGCCGGGAGTTTGCTCCGTACGCAGCAGTTCTGTGAAGCAGTAGTGCTACTTCATCACCTCGATTAGCGCGTCGCTTGAGCTCTGTAACGGGGAGAGCTGTATATGCCTGGTACATTGCAACAAGACAGAGCGTAGCCACAGCAAAAATTAGTCCAAGAAAAAATAATGTCATACCTCTATGGTACAGCGTTTGTTGCTATTTTTGAAACCTCGAGCATGCTACTATAAAGAGGTTTAGAAAAAGAGATAGCGAGGAATTATGGATAAACGTTTTTGGGCAATTATTGGTGCACTGTTGATTATATTTTTTGGTTTTGTAGCCATTAACAATAACAGCAAGGAAGCAACTGCAACGACGCCAACTAATAACATTTTTGGCAAGGCCGACAGTACCGTTAAGTTTATTGTATACGGAGACTTCCAGTGTCCGGCCTGTCAAGGCTTTGAAGGCATGCTGACGCAAGGCCGCGAGAAATACAAAGACAGCATCGCCTTCCAGTTTAGGCACCTACCATTAACACAGATCCACCAAAACGCCTTTGCAGCATCACGTGCTGCCGAAGCCGCCGCCAAACAGGGTAAATTCTGGGAGATGCATGATGCACTATATGTACAGTCAAACTGGCAAGTTTGGACAACTGCTAGCGACCCAACGACTTATTTCCAGCAGTATGCCAGGAGCCTTCAGCTTGATGCTACAAAATTTAGTGCTGACTTTAAGAGTACAGCTGTCAACGGAGCCATAAATGCCGATGTTGCCGAGTTCGATAAAACTGGCGCACAAAAAGCTACACCAGCATTCTTTTTAAACGGTAAAGAAGTTGAAAGCTCAAAGCTTCTCGATGCTCAAGGGCAACCAAGCCTTGAGGCTTTTAGCAAACTTATCGACGAAGCACTCGCTAAGCAACAATAGTCGTCTTAGAAACTCATATAAAAAGAGCCCTTTCCAGGGCTCTTTTTACTACTAGTAGTGTATAAACTGTTGCCAGCCTGGTCTACGTACTTTTACGTCGACGGACTCTGGTCGTTCGAACACAGTCGTTACTGGAATTGACATTAAATCGCTCCTACCCCTTACTCAACACGTGGCAAAAACCACTAGAGCAAGAAAGCTTTTTATTTTTTGAATGTTTTTGTCTCTACGGCTACACTCGCATTGTAGCTGAAAGTACTCTTAGTGTACCAACGTGCTTATGTTGCGGTCAAGGACCATGTGTAGTAAATTTTTCTCATTATCACCCCTGTTTGTAACGCAAACCTAAGTATTTTGCTAACTCTTTGCATATAGCCCGGCGACATTATGGCTTCGTTTGTCGCCCATACATACTCTAAGTGGATACATTCAATGCTATATATTTATTTGCTTCTGCAGCCACAATCACCTATATATACACCTTTTCTACATTTAGTAACCACATCTTTTTTGCCACAGTTTGGGCATTCCTTAGATATAAAGTCACAATCTTCGAGTGTCACTTCTTGCTCACTGTCATTATCACCGTCTAGTTCAGACCGTACTGCATCTGGTGAACCCATATTCTTAGAGGAACCCGATGGGCATGAAGAAGATGTTTGAACTTTATGCGCTAGTGTTTTTGCTCTATGTACTCGCTCCATATTGTCAGAAAGATAATGCGCTCTCGCGTCCTGTATAAACCAGGCCGCTTCCATGCCAAAAACCCGAGCGTCAATTCTATCATCTGTTATGGCGTGCTCCAGTGTGTGAAATGCAGAGAGCTCGTCTAGCAAGTCCGTAGCATCTGTAGGCGATTGAAGTTGATCTGCCCGCGCAATCATATCAGCAACGATCTTATCAATAGTTGGCTGCATCTCTTTCTCGCGCTGTCGACATTTCTGCCTAAATGCAACGTAGTCCTCTTGTGGCTTATCTTCGCCGAAGAAGGTACCTCCGTTTTGCTCGTCAAGCAGCTTAACTACGTCTACAACGCCATTTGGCATCAGTGATTTGTGAATTAGCACTGGGGTATCAATTGTTTCGGAAGCACTCTTCCATAAATCAACACCCAATTTGTCTCCAAGCTTCCCAACCATCTCAGCGTCGTTCCTTTTCGCACCTCTACCCCGGATGCCTGCAACAAAAGCGGTTTGAGTCTCGCCCTTATCACTCGCGATGTTAGTTGCCT
This sequence comes from Saccharimonadales bacterium (SeqCode), assembly GCA_049291335.1. Taxonomy (GTDB): domain Bacteria; phylum Patescibacteriota; class Saccharimonadia; order Saccharimonadales; family UBA4665; genus JAGXIT01. Next base: position 2,768 of record JBATPG010000077.1, read on the forward strand.
GCACCATCATTGATTTTGTTTCGCCAAAGAAGCCATGACTTCTTGCTACCGCATCAGGCATCTCATCTGAGTCGGGATACCTAGAAAATACGACGAAGTAATAGTCATCAAAATTTCCTGTGTCTAGGGTAAGCTGCATTCGAAATGCATTATTGGTCTCAGCTCTGAATCGTGGTTGCATAACTTTGTTATGCCCAAGATATAATGCGGTATTATGTTGAATTATTTCATTTGATTGGCCATTCTGACCAATCTTGCCTTGCTCGTCTACCTCAAGTTGTATTGCCTGAACAAATCCTGCCTTAACTGTCCGTTCAAACACATCAGTGCTGACATTGGCCTCAATCATCTTGCGACCACGTTCATTACCTTGCCGAGCGCTTCGCGTAGCTTCTTGCAGGTTCGCAAATGTGTTCGTAGCACCATTTTCAAGGGACACAGTATCTAGTAGTGCAATGTTTCCGGTGAAATCAATAAGCACGGATGCACGTTCTCTAGCCTCCTGATCTTCTGGAAGTGTCTGAAACGATATAACTTCGGCTCTGGCTGCTACGGCCATAAAATACCCTCTCTTATGGGAGCAGAGAGGGTGCGTAAACACACTTTGCTTCTGCTCGGAAGACTTTACGCTGTCTCGGACTCTAACACCCTTGAGACAAAACTACGTTTTTTCTCAACGCGCAGGCAAAATGGTTCACATTTTGTCTGGCTGCTCTTTTTCCTTTTTCAGAATTCGAGCTCAGTGTTTATACCGTTGCGGCACAGTGCAGGAATTTCACCTGCTTCCAGCTTTGTTTGTTAAATATAAGAGACTCTGGAATAAGTCTACACGCTAAACGAGACGCTAGATATGGTGAAAAATGCTACGTCGTAACGCTATTTAAACTCTACGCTCTCGAGAATATCGTAAAACGTTATATAGTTTGGATTAATATTAAAGTCACCGTAGGTAATAAACACTCTTCGTTCACCAATTGTCGCGCCTTTTACTTTCAAAAAATTCATGCCGTCGGTAGATATTGTGCCCACAATTGGTCGAGACGAATTGGCGAGGTCACAAAGAAAATCTATATTCTGCCACTTAGCCGGTGCGTTGGCTATTTTTAGGTTTTTTTGCGCGGCACCTGTGTAGTTTGCACAGTTTTCTGACACTACATCATGGTCTATTTCATTAGCTCGAGCCGAAACTGTTACCGCTTTATTAATCCCTAGGCCCGAAGGAATAGTGTCGAGGTAAATTCGTAAAGTCTGCTGGTCGGCTTCACTGCTTATAAACACATACTTGGGGGCGGGCACGAGCGAAGCATCTGCCTTAGATTCCTTCCAGCCATCTGGTAATTCTAATGTAAACTCAGTCTTTTCGATCTTAACATTTTTAGCTGTCGGGTCGGCAAATTTTTGTGTTGTGTCTGGCGCATTCTGAATGTCTTGCTGAGGAGTAACCTCTAGGTTAAATAGTAGATATATGAGCGTCCCAACAAACAAAACAATGGCAAGGGCAATTATTCTACGTCTGGCCCTACGATATCGATGACCCCTGCGGTCGACATGGTATTTATGCGGCATTGTTAGTTCCTATGTCTTTTAGCTTTTGTAACCGGGCGCTAAAGCCATGCGCAACACCCTCGAGACCAAGAACCTTTAAGGCCTGCAGTAATACGGCGATATCTTGTAGTTCTTTTTGGGTTGGCACCACAACCGACTCGGCATTTGTAAACGCGTACTCAACTTTGTCGACAAGCCACTTTTCTTCAGCTGGCTTAACTTCATTAGACCGTACTGCTGTGGGCATTTGTAATTCACGAGATTGTTCAACGACTTCAAGAGAGCGAGCGTTGTGTTCACGCTTCCGTAGGTGGCCACGTTTAATCAGATTATTTACATGCAGAGCAACCGTTGCAACAGATGTGTATTGTAGCCCATTCATAATCTCACGGTAGCTCGGGCTGTAGCCATGTTCGGCAATAAACTGCTCGATGTAGGCCAACAACTCTTTTTGCTTTTTGGTTGGTCGCACCGCAAGAGGCGCTTCTGTTTCCATAGCAATAGTATACGACAAGCATAAACAAAATGAGAACTGCCACTATTGTCTAGCGTTTAGTACGAGTTACAAGTGTTGCCTGCAAATATGCTTTCATCTGCTTTTGGAACGATTCCTTAGAGAATTTTTGCGCACACGCACGAATTGCAGCGCTACTGTAGCTTTTCGAGTTAAACCTCTGTAAGGCTTGGCCAAGGGCTGCCGTTGTAGCGGGCGCAAAAAATTCGCCTGTCACGCCAGGTTGAACATAATCTAAAGCCCCACCTGCCTTTAGCGCAATGACTGGCGTGCCCGAGGCCATTGCCTCTACGGCAGTTATCCCAAAATCGTCTAGGCCCGGAAAAATAAATGCACCCGCAGACGCAAACTCATGCTCAACAACTTTGTCAGACACTTTGCCCAAAAACGTCACGCTTTTACCGGCAATGTCTCGCAGACGTTTGTGGTCAGGCCCGTCACCTATGACTGTCAGTGGCAGCCCAAGCTTCGTGCAAGCTCGTACGGCAATATCAAATCGCTTATATGGTGTTTGCCTGCCTGCAATCAAAAAACCTTTGCGCTTGAGCGTTCGGTTTTCTAACTTAGAAAAACGTTCCATGTACACAGGAGGATTAACAACGGTACTATTGCGCTTGTAGTACTTCTTTATTTCTTTTTGTATGTGGCTAGAGTTAGCAACAATGTAGTCGGGTCGCTGTGCGGCCTTAAAGTCCCATCGTCGCATTGGCTTCACTAACAACCAAAGCCCAACTCGTGCAATTGGGTCTAGCACGCCAAAACCTGGGCGTTTCATATATTCTTCGTACCGGCTCCAGTAGTAGTGTGTCGGTGCGTGGCAGTAGTTAACATGCACTGTCCCCTTTGGCACTTTTATGCCTTTGGCCTCTGCACCAGAGCTAGAAATAACCAGGTCGTAACCCTTAAGCGGTAAATGAGTAAACCAAAAAATGCGTAATATGGGAATAAACTTACGCGCAAACCCAAGGTACTGCAACCAACCCGTAACCACCTTGCCGTCTAAACGTTTGCGCCACTCTTTGGTGGCGTACGAAGTGTAAATAGGCGCCTCAGGGAACATGACATGTAGTTGCTCTACAACCAGCTCTGCCCCGCCCCCAACCAACCAGTCGTGGACAATCGCAACCTTCGGTTTACTCTGACTCATCGCGCTCCTATGCGCCCTACTAGCATTCGCACCGTTTTAAGCAGTATCACAATATCAAGCCCAAAGGTCCAATTCTGTACATAATACACATCTAGCTTGCGGCGTTCTTCGTACGGAATATTTCGCCTACCCGACACAATCGCCAGCCCAGTCAAACCAGATTTTACGCTCAAAATTATGTGCTTTTTACCATACGCATGAATTTCCTCAGGAATAAGGGCACGAGGGCCAACAAGACTCAGGTCACCCTTGAGCACGTTAATAAGTTGCGGTAGTTCATCTATGCTTGTTGCCCTAATAAAACGGCCCAGACGGGTAATTCGTGGGTCATTTGGTAGAGAGTCTCCATTGGCGCGGTATTCTTTTGCAAGCTCTGGCTTTCCCATCATTGCAAACGCCTGTTCGGGCGTCGTGCCATCGTACTTCTGATACTGAGAACGAAACTTGTACAGCTTAAATGGGGTGCCAAAACGGGTAAGACGAGTGTGCGTAAAGTACACCGAGCCCCCACCCGAAAACTTCTCGACAATGTAAATTATGAGGAAAATCGGGCTTGTAACTACCAACACCAAAACAGCTATCAATAAATCAAATAGTCTCTTTATAATGCGACCCCAGCCAAATAGCGCCGTCTGGCGCACCTGAATAACCGGTATAGAGTTTCGGAACAAATCCACATCAATATTGCCAACAAACAACTCACTGTTACCTGGTACAAATCGGTAGCTAACGTGGTTTTCTTGTGCGTAGGTAAGTATTTCGGCGTTACGTTCTTCGTTAGGGTACAACTCGGTTTGAATAATTCCATGTAAATCACGCGGGGCACCACTTAAAAATGCTGAGAAATTCGGGAACCCTTCTACTCCTTCAAGTATCTTTCGGCGGTAGCCAATTACCCCTAAAACCTTGTAGCCAGATTCTGGGGGCCGAAGCGTTCTTAGAAGCTCTGCGGTCATTTCTGTATTGCCCACAATAACTACGCGGGTCAACCCAATGTCGTACTTAAACAAGCTGGTTCGTACAAACCGAATAATGTTTCGAATAAACAGCAACAGTACGAAAGTTATAAACAGGCCATACACCGGCACTAGCTTGGCCGGAAACACATATTCAAGGCTCATGTAGTCCCAGGTAATTATGAACATTAGGCCAATAAATGTCCCTATAAACAACCTGTTCGCTTCAGCAAACCGCCGTTCATAAATGGTCGTGTTGTATAGCCCCAAAAATGCAAAAACCAATATCCAAAAAGGTATAAGCGCCAACAATATAACCATGTAATCGAGCCCGCTCATGGGGTGAGCAACTGCGGTGTCAGAAGATGCGCGAATAACGAATGCCGCCGCAAAACCAGCTAAGACTGCTGCAATATCACCCAACACAAGAATAGCGTTATAGGTGAGCGATGCATTGTTCTTCATGTACACTAAATTGTATCACCTATGAATCAATCAAGCACAAGCGTTAGAATTGCACAGGTAGGCGTTGTTGCCCTGCTGATAGCTGCGCCCTTTCATGCCTTTTTAACGGTTTGGGGCGCAAGTCTTGTCGGTAACTACACACTACTACGACTTTGGAGTGCCATTGTACTTGGTGTTTTGAGCGTTATTGGCGTGTATTGGCTAGCCCGTGACCCTTCGTTTCGCTCTACGTTTATGAGCACGCTATTTGTACGACTCATTCTTGCGTACGCGTTACTTACCGTTGCTTGGGCTGGCTTAGGGGTAGTTATGTTTGATGTTAGCCCGCGCGCGGCAGTTACGGGGCTGCTACTTAACCTTCGCTTTTTGGCCTTCTTCTTACTCGCCTGGGCTACGGCACAGTACAGCCCTTGGCTTGTTCAAAACTGGCGCAAACTCGTGCTGATTCCGGGTGGCGTTGTGGCCGCCTTTGCAGTAGCCCAGTATCTTATTTTGCCAAGCGACTTTTTACGCCACTTTGGCTACGGCCCCGGCACCATAGATCCGTATGAGACTATCAACAACAACCCTAACTACCTTCGTTTTAGCTCATTCTTACGCGGTCCAAACCCCCTTGGTGCCTACATGCTCGTTATACTCACTAGCGTTGTGGCGTTATGGGACAAACGCGCCAAACAAAGATTCCTGGTTAGCTTAACGGCAGTTCTAAGCCTGTGTGCACTACTTATCAGCTTTTCCCGTAGCGCCTGGATTGGTGCACTCGTTAGCGTCGGTCTAGTGCTTGCCGTTCGCTACCGCAGCGCCCTTACCAAACAACGGGTTTTGGTTGCCTGCGCGATTGCTACGGCACTTTTTGCACTCCTTTTTGTGGTTGCTAACAACAACCGTTTTGTACAAAACGCTATTTTCCACACCGACGACAGCTCCGTGGTAAAAACAAGCTCTAACGACGCTCGCTCGAGCGCCCTCTCTACTGGAGCAGTAGCTGTACTAACCAACCCAATCGGTGGGGGCGTTGGTAGCGCCGGACCAGCCAGCGTACAAGGTGACGGCCCAGTACAATTAGCCGAAAATTACTTTGTACAAATTGGCCAAGAAACAGGCTGGCTCGGGCTAGGGCTGTTTGTTGCCATTATTTTCGTGGTTGCAAAATCACTGTGGCAAAACCGCAGCAGCACATTGGCGCTCGCTTGCTTTGCCAGTCTCATAGGTCTGGTGGTCGTAAACATGCTGTCGCATGCCTGGGCAGACGACACTTTGGCGTTTACTTGGTGGGGCATAGCGGGCATGGCGCTTGCGGGCAGCCAGAAAGTAGGACATGAAGCAAATACATCAAATAGATAAGCCAAGTAGGGCAACCGTTATTCAGTTCGCCTACTTTAACCTAGGCGGCTTAGTCTTTTTCGTAGTCGGCTATGCCCTGTTTGCACTTATGTACGGCTTACTCGGTTGGCACTGGCTCATTTCTAAAGCCATTGCAGACCTGGTTGGCTGGGTGTGCAACTACTTTATTCAGTACTACCTGGCTTTTGGTGAAGCCACAAAAAACGAAGGCCACAAAGAAGCACTCAGCAAACATACCGCGTTTAGCATGATGAATATTGTTATAGATTATGCCATCGTGGGCGGCCTAAACCTTCTGGGTGTCTCGCCGTTCTTAGGCCTATGGATTTCTTCGTTGTTCTTTACCGTGTGGAAGTGGGTATGGTACAAACGCTGGGTGTTTAAGCCTAGTAAGACTAAGTCCTAGCAATTGCTTAAAGAAAGTTGTTTTGTTCGCCGCTGAGCAGTTCGGCCTGAATTTCTTTTATTTTATCCACGTCTTCTCGAGGCACAATCATCAGCACGTCTTCGCTGTCTACAATTATCAGGTCTTTTACGCCGGCGACGGCTATTAGTTTGCTGTCGTGACGAGATTTTACCAGCGTGCCGCGGGTGTTAATGGCTAAAATATTGCCGTCTAGGTGGTTGCCCGACTCGTCTTCGCTAAACTCGCGCACAGACTCCCAGGTGCCAACATCGGTGTTTTTAAACGGTAGCAGCATGGCAACGGCTTCGCCCGTACCCATTAGGTGCTTGGTAACATCTTCGGTTGGGCCTTTGTCCATTGTTTCGTAAATTTCACGAATCGCCTCTTGCTCGCCTGGCTTATCCATGGCGTCTTGTATGCGCATAAGGGCGTCGTACCAGTCGGGTCGGTACTGCTTGTAGGCCTCAATAATCTTGCTTGGGTACCAACATAGGTGGTTCCAGTGAGCTACCACCCGAAAGTTTTCTATAAGCTCGCGGGTTTCTCGCACCGTGCCCTTGCGGTAGTGAAACTTGTCTATTACGTACGCCTCTACGCCACTACCGTCTACAGCCTCACCAAGCTCTAGGTAGTCAGCGCCCATGTTTGGCTCCGTGGCCTTAACGCCACCCGTAATGTAGCAGCCCCGCTCGGTTACAATCTTTTCGGCCGCGCGAATCATTTCTATAAATTTCTCACCCGGCTCGCGCACCATGTCTGCCTGCACGTAAAACACTGGCTCTTCTGGGAACAACATGGCCAGTCTTAAAAACGCCAAGCCCTCACCTGGACCTCTGTCGAGTGCAATGTCTGGTTCGACTATGTAGTTCTTTAGCGGGATCTGTGGTGACTGCTCGCTAACGTACTTAATAAACTTTTGCTTGGTCGATATAAAAATATCTTCGGCAATAAACTCGGTTAGCAGTGTTTCTACCGCAAATTGGTACGACGACTTGTCGCCAATAATTGGCTGAAACTGTTTTGGTTTGTTTTGACGGCTGTACGGCCACAGCTTTGCGCCCTGTCCACCTGCAACAATAAGTATTTTCATCCCGTTAGAATTCACCTTCCGTTAAAAGTCGATATACGTCTGAATCTAAGTATTATTTCATCAGTTACACCTATTGTACCAGTGTATTGAATTCTAACGGGATTCATCCCTTCCATCTCCTGTGAAAAGTCTGTGAAAAGTAAGAATAACAGATGTGTGAAAACTCCGTGAAAACTTTTGTGCTAAGTTTGAACATTAATTACTATTTTTTAAGCCTAATGAATCTACTTACTTTTGCCACGCAAAAGTAACAAAACGTGCCGGCATGCTCCACTACCTTGGGGCAACGTTAGTAACAAGCACAATCACCTGCGGAACTCCTCACCTTTAGACTTATTCAGTCTAAAGCCTCGTCAAACAGTCCTCGGCTTTGTTAGATTGTGCTGTGCCACAACGTTCCCGCCAGGGTAGCTCCGAAATGCCGTAACCCAAAACTCACAGAGCACAGACATTTATAAGGCTTGGAGCCAGACGGCCATTTCGAAGTCTCCTGGCTTAAGCTGTTGTCAGTAGCTACAACTCACCCTGAATGAAATGAATGGGTCAGGGCAACTTGTTTGAGCCGCAGGCGACTTGTTGGCCTGGTTGTAGGTATGACCAACAGTTAACTAAGAGGCTGAGCCTGGCCTTGGGTTTTTGTTACTTTTGGGCTAAGCCAAAAGTAAGAGGGTGCTTTTGCGACAGCAAAGGAAGAAAGAGTTTTAGTTACTAGTAAAAAAGTATGTACGTTGAGTCACAGATGGCATAAACCTCTAGGTGTTACAATAAATGTGACTAACGGAGGATATATGGGAGACATTTCTGGAATTTTCAAAGCCTACGACATTCGAGGCAAAGTAGGTGACGAACTAGACGAAAACGTTGCAAAAGGCGTCGGCAAAGCCTTAGCAGATTGGCTACCAAACGAGGGTAAAGTAGCCGTTGGCCGCGACATGCGCCCCGACTCCGCCGCCCTGGCCGCCGCGCTCATTACCGGCCTGCAAGAACAGGGACGCGACGTTATAGACATCGGCCAAGTTACCAGCGACATGATTTACTTTGCCGTTGGCAGCCTAAAGCTAGCAGGTGGCGCCATGGTAACCGCCAGTCACAACCCTGGCGCCGACAACGGCATTAAACTCTGCCGCGAAGAAGCCAGGCCAATAGGCCAAGAAACCGGTTTGTTTGAACTACGCGACGCAGTTATTTCTAACCAGTACAACTCTCCCGCCGAAACACCCGGCACTGTTACCGAACAAGGCCTCAGCGAAGCCTGGATAGAACACACCCTGTCGTTTATAGACGTCGACAAGCTCAAAGAACTGCGCATTGCCGTAGATGCAGGCAACGGCATGGCCGGCAAAATCTTCCCAGAACTAGAACCCTATGTGCCATGGCAGGTCGAAGAAATGTACTTCGAACTAGACGGTACCTTCCCGAACCACGAAGCCAACCCACTTAAGTTCGAAACATTGGCCGACCTTATTGCCAGAATTAAAGAGCTTAAACTCGACGGCGGAATTGCGTTTGACGGCGACGGTGACCGAGCCTTTTTGGTCGACGAAACCGGCACCGTACTAACGGGTGGCGTTATGTCTGCAATGCTGGCCGATTATTTCTTAGCCAAACACCCTGGCTCAACAATTGTGTACGACGCACGAAACAGTCGCACTGTAAAAGCGGTAGTAGAAGAAGCAGGTGGCACGGCAGTTATAGAACGCGTCGGCCACGCCTACATAAAAGCGAAAATGCGCGAGGTAGACTCACCCTTTGGCGGCGAAGCCAGCGGTCACTTTTACTTCCGCGACAACTGGTACGCCGACAGCGGCCTCATAGGCGCAGTTATTGGCTTGTACGCGGCGGGCTTGAGTGGCAAAAAACTCTCAGAACTACGCGCCCAGTACACTCGCTTTGCTACCATCCCCGAAACAAACTTTGTCGTTCAAGACAAAGACGCCGCCATAACCCGCCTTACCAAACTTTTTGCCCTTGAAAAACAAAGTACTCTCGACGGCCTTACTGTAGAACTGGCCGATGGCTCTTGGTTTAACGTACGCGCCAGCAACACCGAACCAGTACTACGGCTAAACGCCGAGGCAAACCACCCCGACGCGCTTACAAACCTTGTTAACAAAGTAACCAGTACCATCACAGAAGCGTAACCAACGTATGAAAATAAAGGTCATAAGTGTCAATATTTGGCACAGCCATATGCTCCCAGCAACGTTAGAGTTCTTGCAGGCTCAAAACGCCGATATTGTACTGGCTCAAGAAGTCTCAAACAGTAGCGACGTAGCCCTTACAGAAAACTTTCGAGCCGCCGAGCATCTACGCGCAGCACTCGACATGCCCTACATGGACTTTGCTGCGACCGCCCTGTTCCAGTACGAACCAGCTAAAGTAGATGAAGGCTTATTAGTGCTGTCACGGTTTCCTATCAAGACTAGCACTAGCCACTATCTGTACGGTGCCTACCGAGAAGTTAACCCTGCAGACCCGACCGAGTGGCCAAAAATGCCTCGTAGCCTGCAACACGTCACGCTAGACGTACAGGGAACCGAGCTCAATGTGTTTAATTTGCAAGGCGTATGGGACCTAGACGGCGACAACTATAGCGAACAACGACGCACCATGAGTCAGGTGATTATAGAACAGACGCATGGGCAACCTAACGTAATCCTGGCCGGAGACACCAACGCAAAGCCAACCAACCCAGCCATGAAAAATCTAGAAGCGCATTTGAAGCCAGTCTTTGGCGACGAGCTCAAGTCTACGTTTAACATGCGACGTAAGTCTAACCCCGGGTACGCCACGGCAGCCGTAGATCTTATGTATGTCAGCCCCAACATAGAGGTGCTTGCAAAGTCCTGTCCAGACATAGATATATCAGACCATCTGCCACTTGTTGTAGAACTAAATATCCCTGACGGAGATTCCCGATGAATGTACTGGTAACTGGTGGCGCGGGCTACATAGGTACACACACCATCATAGAACTGCAGCATGCCGGCCACACAGTGACCGTGGTAGACGATTTGTCTAACAGTAGCCCCGAGGCCATTAAGCGAGTCGAAGCAATTACAAACAAGTCTGTATCGCTACATGTGTTTGACGTGCAAGACCAACATAAACTCGACGAGCTATTTGCCGGCCAAGTATTTGACGCGGTTATTCACTTTGCCGGGCTGAAGGCGGTGGGCGAAAGCACTCAGCAACCGGTGCGCTACTACCAAACTAACCTTGGCTCTACGCTCGCGCTTTTAGACGTCATGGCTAAACACGACGTCAAACGCCTGATTTTTAGCTCGTCGGCAACCGTCTACGGCGACCCTGCACAGCTACCGATTACCGAAGAAAGCCCCGTCGGCATAGGGCTTACTAACCCCTACGGCAAAACTAAGTATTTTATAGAAGAAATACTGAGCGACCTCAGCACCAGCGACCCCGACTGGTCGTGCCTAGTACTGCGCTACTTTAACCCAATTGGTGCTCACCCCAGCGGTACCATTGGCGAAGATCCGTTAGGGGTGCCCAACAACTTGTTCCCGTATATTGCCCAGGTAGCAGTCGGTAAGCGCGCCGAACTGACCGTACATGGCAATGACTACGACACTGCTGATGGCACTGGCGTACGAGACTACATACACGTTGTTGACCTGGCCAAAGGGCACGT
>JBATPG010000078.1:0-18081 GCA_049291335.1 Saccharimonadales bacterium (SeqCode)
CTGTGCGACGTTGCGTGTTACGGCTGTTTCGTTGCAGTGCTGGCACCGCCAAGAAGACGATAAGCAAGATTAGTCCTGCTATTGCCAGTACGATTAAGACTTCGATGATGGTGAAGCCCTTTTGTGATTTCTTTAGATTGGTTTTCATTATTGTATGTGCCCCTTACCCCATTATTGTTAAAACACTTATGTTTGAATAGTACTCAGTTAGTAGATAAAAATCAATAGTTTAGTGTCTAACCTGCCAAACTAGAGCTACCCGCGAGGCCATAAATTGGCAATAGTACCGCAGCAACAATTATTAACGCGGCGACACCCAGCATGACCATCATAACCGGCTCAATAATAGAAGATATGTTTTCTACCTCGTTATCGACTTCTTTTTCGTAGTAATCTGCTACTTTTGCCATCATGTCCTCTATGGCACCGGACTGTTCACCGATACGAAGCATGTTTGGTACGAGCGGCAAAAAATTTGGATCATTTTCTATACTGTCTGCAAGCGACTTGCCTCCCTTTACTCTTTCGATTGCTCGGCGAATAGACCGTTCAATATGTACATTATTGACGGATTGAGCAGTAATGTTGAGCATTTGTAGTAGTGGTACGCCACTTGCGACTAGTGTCTGACCTGTGCGGCTAAAACGTGCCATGTACACCTTCATGAACAGTGGGCCTATTGGCCATGCTTTCATTTTTACCTTATCTACAACTTCTTTACCAGGGCCGGTTCGCGCCCAGCGACTGCCAAAGAATAAAGCTAGCGCAATGACAAGCAGTTCTACCCACCAATATTTTATTGTGAAGTCTGAAACAGCAAGCAACATACGCGTAACAAGCGGTAGTTCACCACTATTTGTGTTTTCATACATCAGTTTTACTTGCGGTAGCACCTTAACAATCATAAACCCGACCACCGCCGTCATGACTACTAACACAATGACAGGGTAAATCATAGCACCGCGAATTTTGGCGTTAAGATCGGCTTCTTTTTCTTGCTGTATGGCCAGTCTTTCTAGTGCCTGGTCGAGTGTACCCGAAGATTCGCCTGCAGCGATAAGCGATATATATACCTGGTTAAACACTCTGGGGTACTTGCCCATTGCCTTTGCTAGCGCGCTACCACCTTCAACATCTCCAATAATTTGAGATAAGATAATCTTTAGACTTTTGCTGGTTGTTTGGTTTGTAACACTTCTAAGCGCCTGCAAAAGTGGTAGGCCGGCGTTAATTAGGGTGCTCAGCTGACGACTGAACAAGACTCTGTCTTTCGCCCCAACACGGCCTTTGCCAAATGAAAATCCTTGGCCTTCGGCTGCGATACTCGTCGCAACCAGTCCTTGGTCGCTTAGCAATTTTGCCGCTGCAGCCTCACTGTCTGCTTGCACGGTAGATTTAACCGTTTCGCCTGTCTGTGGGTTTCGTGCAGTGTATACGTAAGTAAGCATAGATGTTAATCCCTCATAAGCCTGTCTAGCTCATCAATATCTATAGCGTAGTTACGAGCTTCGTCATAACTGATTGTGCCAGAGTGAATAAGCGACACGAGTTGCTTGTCCATGCTTTGCATGCCAAACTCTGCACCCGTCTGTATCACTGCGTCTAACTGATGAGTCTTGCCCTCACGAATAATGTTTCGTACCGCGGGTGTTGCAATAAGAATTTCTGCAGCAGCAACACGACCGCCACCTATAGAAGGTATGAGCCGTTGGCTACAAATAGCCATTAGTATGTTGGAGAGCTGGGCGCGAATTTGGGGCTGCTGATGTGGCGGGAATACGTCGACCATGCGATCGATAGACTGTGCGGCACTGTTTGTGTGCAAGGTAGCAAATACCAAGTGCCCCGTTTCGGCAATAGTAATGGCACTTGCAATGGTCTCGAGGTCACGCATCTCACCAATAAGCACAACATCTAGGTCTTCACGAAGGCTACTTCGCAGTGCAGCAGAGAAACTGTAGGTGTCATAGTGAACTTCTCTCTGTACGATAATGGATTTCTTGCTCTTGTGAGTGTACTCGATTGGGTCTTCAATGGTAATAATGTGCTTGCCTTGCTCGGTATTAATCTTGTGAATTAATGCAGCAAGACTGGTAGACTTACCGGAGCCCGTTGGCCCAGTGACTAGCACAAGCCCACGCGGATATTCTGCAAATTTAGTAACAATTTGCGGCAGCCCTAGTTGTTCTACGGTAAGAATTTCGTTGGGGATAAGACGAAGTGCAGCAGCCAAATTGCCTCGTTCGTGAAACGCGTTAACACGAAAACGGCCAAGGTCGCCAAAGGCAAAACTAAAGTCAAATTCTTTGTCTTTTAGTAGTATTTGCTTTTGATCTTCATCAAGAATTGCAAATATTAACGTCTCAACGGTTTCTTCGGTAAGTACATCTGCCCCTGTAACCGGCACAAGTGCACCGTCTACTCGAAGCATAGGTGCAAGACCAACCTGTAAGTGAAGGTCCGATGCTTTTTTCTTAACTACTTCTTCGAGAAGAATTTCTATTCTTGGTTGTCCTGCCACCCTAATTTCCCTTTCGTTATGCGCTATCTGCCGATGCAACTCGGTTTATTTCTTGAATGGTCGTGAGTCCGTTTAAGGCTTTTAGATATCCATCTTGTCTCATAGTCACCATTCCCTCTAGTTCGGCTTGCGCCTGTATCTCAGAGCTTGTTGCGCGGTTAAGGATCAGCTGTTGGATTTCATCGCTTACGTTAAATACTTCGTAAACACCCATTCGACCCTTATACCCATTTGGGCTATCTGGGCTATCCTTGCCCTTGATTAAAGTATAAGCGGTATCAGTAGCTAAAGGCAAGCTCTCGTAGCCCAAGTCTTTTGAAACCGCGCCTACTTGCTCTTTATCTTGAGGTAGCAATGTGCCAAGTGCCGCCTGCACAGCTGCCGTTTCTGCTGCGTCAGATTGATATTTTTCTTGGCTTCTGCCTATTTTTCGGACTAATCGCTGGCCAATAACAACATGCACTGTACTTGCTATAAGAAATGGCTCTATACCCATATCCAATAGACGTGGCAAGATTCCCGCTGCACTGTTTGTGTGGAGTGTGCTAAACACTAAGTGCCCCGTTAGCGCTGCCTGCACGGCCAATTCAGCCGTTTCTTTGTCACGAATCTCTCCCACCATAACAATGTCGGGGTCTTGTCGAAGTATTGAACGCAAGCCATTGCCAAATGTTAGGCCAATATCCGCATTTACCTGTATTTGGTTGACCCCCTCCATTTTGTATTCAACAGGGTCTTCAAGAGTTACTATATTAACAGCATCGCTTTTAACTTCTTGTAATAGTGCATATAGGCTCGTAGATTTACCAGAACCTGTCGGGCCGGAAGTTAAAATCATACCATTTGTACGGGTTAGTCCTTCTCGTATGGTACGCAAGTTGCGGCCAGTATAGCCCATGTCTTCAAGCTTTAAACTTGTACCAGATTTATCGAGCAAACGTATAACTACCTGTTCCCCCCACACAACAGGGCTTATTGCGATACGTAAATCAATATCTTTGCCAGCGACATGAATAGTGAACTCACCATCTTGTGGGATCCGATGCTCATCTATCTTTAAGTTAGCTAAGATTTTAATACGAGAGACAAGGGGCGGTTCTGTGCTCTTTGGCAATTTCATAATCTCACGCAGTATGCCGTCGATTCGACACCGAATTTTTAACGACTCCTTTAGTGGCTCAATGTGCACATCACTCGCACCATTTTTCGCAGCGTATTCCAAGATTGTTGAGAGCGCTTTAGTAATTGGGGAATCTTGTACGATACTTGTTATGCTTGCCTCTAAGCCAGCCTGGGCCTTTGTAGTATTCGACTCTTTGCCTTGATGCCCGCCAGGAGCAAGCAGATCGTCACCCATTGTCCCGATATCTTCAACAAGAGAATCAGAAAGTTTTGCCGCGTATTGATGTAGCACTTGCCGTATGCCCTCTTCGCTTGCGGAATATACCTTTAGGGGTCTGCCAATGCGATTGCTCAAGAAATCGACTGCTTGAACGTTGTCAGCATCGAGCATTGCTACAACAAGCCTGTTTTGCATCTCGCCTAAAGGCACCGCCATGTACCGCTCAGCAACATCTTGTGGCAACAACTCTAGTACCTTGGGGTCAATTTTTGCTTCAGTTAGGTTAACGTAAGGAATTTTGGCAATATGTGCCGATGTCTTAGTAAGCTGCTCATTTGTGACTCTGCCAGTTGTAACCAACAGACTAAAAAGCGGAGTGCCGCTGTCTTTGGCTTGCACTTTAAGCTCTGCAAGGTCTGCACGAGTAATAATTTTTTGTTCTACAAGCGTATCTTCAACTTGAGTCTGAGCCGATGCGGACAGAACACTCATGTCTTGCCTCCCCTCAGATTGTTAGTTGCTACCGTCAAACGGATTTTGATTTGTATTGCTTCCAATTTGCGAATTTTGAGTCGGGTTTATACTATCTTGGTTGAAATAGCGCTCATCGGGCTGGTTCATTTCGGCAGCAATTGGGTCTACGACTTCTACTTTTTGTTGTCTATCTTCGGGGGTCACAAAGAGTTTGTTAGACACAAAAAATGCGAATATTGCGCTAATAAAAGCAATTACTACAATAAGTGCTAAATCTTTTTGTTTCATTTCACTACCTTCGTTTTGATTGCTAGTGATTTACCCGGCTGATAATACGTTGCGGCCTTGATGTTAATATTCAACTCACCACTCTCTCCTGTAACATCAAGTGTCTGGACTTCTATGGGGCGAATCGAACGTTGCAGTGCCGATATAAGGCCAACAAGCTGTTGGTAATTACCTTTTGATGTCATGTCAAATGGGATTTGTACGGCATTTGGGGTCGCACTTAAGCGGTTGCTAGCCTCTTGCACTTCGTTATCAGTACCTGAAATGCCCGACAACGTACCATTGCTGGCTGCTAGAACTTGAACACTAGCCACGGTAGCAGGAAAGTCATACACATTTGGTAGTGCGTCTAGAACTATTTTGGCGTTGTCTCCATCTTTTGGACCAATACCTGTGCTAATACCGTCTAGTACATTCGAAGTAGACCCAGTAAATGCATTGTAGGAAACTTTAAGCTTGTCCATATTTTCGTTATTTATAGTAAGTTGCTTTACCGCTGCTCGCTTATCGCTAATAACACGGTTTTGATACGCTATTTGGCTCACCAGAGTTTTGGTGGCGACGAGTGAAAATACACTCACAAATGCAGCAATACTTACGATAATCACTATTGTAGTGTTGGTTTTGTCTATCAAGGCACGTTTGGTAAGAGGTATGCCGGCCATTATTTGTCCTCCTTGAAAAGATCTTGTTTATTTGCTCCGGCATTTACAGGCACAATGAGTCGAACATCTTGCTGTTTGCCGTCAAAAATAATAGGGTCAAACTTCATCGATATAGTAAAGTTTGTGCCACCGTCGCCGGTACTAAAGTTGGTCAGTACAACTTCTGAAAATGCTCGCTTTTTAGTCTCACCTGTTTCGTATTCTGTTGCCTTAAGTGTGTCTGCGTAGACTCTGACCGCATCGAGTGAGGCTGCCTTGCCACCAACTATCATTGTCGACAAAGTATGGTCAAGAGTAAGCTTGTTGAGTGATGTGTCCTTTGGTGTAACCTGGATGAGATAGCCAAAGACTCTCGATGTTACTGGCTTACCCTCATGAAGTTGAGTCAGCTTGGCTAACTGGTTTTGAACCGTTAAAATTTTATTTACATCTTCAACCGACTTAAGTTTATTGTTCAAAGATGTAATATCATCGTTTACGATGCTCAAGTACTGCTTCTGTGCAATGTTTGCAACAATAAAGCTTACAACAAATATTCCAACACACACCGCGCTAGTAACGACGGCTATGACTGTTAGCCCATGCTTGCTCCGTTGCGCCTTAATAAATTCGACTTTTACATCTGGGAGTAGGTTGAACTGTACCATTACTATTCGTTCCTCTCCGCTAGTCCGATTGCCACACCAAACTGGTTCGAAACTGCGAGCAACTCGTTTTGCCTATCAGCAGAAAAGGCCACATTGCGCCATGCGTTACCAATTTCTACATTCACGCCAAACTTGTTAGCTAAGTACAGGGGGAATTCTGGAATAGTAGAAGCACCACCCGTTACAATCATCCTTTCAAGCGGTGCGTTCGGGTATCTAGACTGGAAAAACTTAATAGACTTATCGATTTCGCTAACTAACATGTCTATTGTGCCAATAATTGCCTGGAACACTTGGCCTTCAAGCTTGTCTTTGCTTACGCCAAACTTAAACACAAACTGCTGAGCTTGTTTGTCGTCAATGTTTAGGTTTTGAATGGCAGACTTAACTACCGCTTCTACGCCAGTAGGTATGGAGCGAGTAAGCCGAGGTGCATCACCCATAACAATTACAAGATCGGTGCTTAGCTGGCCCATATCTATAATAAGCTGCGGCTGAGTCACCGTGCCACCAGGTATCATAGCCCTTGTAATCGCAAGATTGTCGGGTTCAAAAGCAATAACGTTTAGGCCAATTGACTCAAGAAGGTCTAGTCGAGATTCCACAAACTTGTTGGGTACACTACTAAGTAACAGCTCCACTTTTGTTTGGTCTTTGGGGGAATCGCCAATCAATGCCCAATCTATTTTGCTTTCTGCAGGCGGCGTCGGGATAAGCGAGTCTGCCTGGTACTGAATTGCCTTGCCAAGTTCGCTTTCGGGCAAACGGTCAAAATCGATAACGGTGGTAAATACACGGTTGCTAGGAACGCCTACCGCCACATTTTTAGTTGTCAATTTAGCCTCGGCTAAAAGGTTCGTTAGAACCTGTGCTAACTTTTGCTGGTCAGACTTACTGTCGCTTTGGGTTAGCTTGCCGTCTACGGGTACATAGGCGTACTTTACTAGGCTTCTTGTGGCGCCGCTGCCCCGAAGCTCAACCAAGCGTATGCCTGTAGTCCCTATGTCGAGACCGAAGAAAGATGATACCCCACTCAATATACTCATGTTGTTTTGATTATAGCATGAGCGTTATAAGATAGCGCAAGCATTTTATTTGTTTTCATATCTGCATTTCCATTCCTATTACAATATTGGTGGCAACCCGATGTATGAGTTCATTGTGACCGCTGCGGGGCTACTACTGCCAGACTGGCCCAGCCATAGTTCGGGCGAATAAATGATAACTTCTGCGGGTATTGCACCGGGTTTTCGATGAGTATCTCTTGTTCTGGCAAGTATTAATTCTTCTGCATGAACGGACCCATATATCTTTAGTTGGGTAAAGCATGCCGTATTATTCGCACTAACTCCAAGTTCGCTGTAATCGATTGGGTTTAATGGGCTTTCAACGGTACAGCTATAAAAATTGCCGCCAGCAGCAAAGACACCATGAATTTCGTTAACACCCGCCGCAACCATAATGTCTCCAACCTGTGTATAGACGTTGAGCCGAGGGATTTCACTTATAGCCGCGTAGGCTGCGTATCCAAGATTTGCCCCCCCTGCGGTGCTAATCAAAACATCTCCGTTAGTAATGACGGTAACAGTCCTGCCTAGCCCAACTGTACCATATAGAGAAATATCACCTGTGTAGCGGTGGATGCCACTACTCAGAGCCCCGACATTAACCACGTTTTCGCCATCATGCTCAATTATGCCATCTTGGTCATTTGCCTGTTCGTAATAACTAGTCTTCAAGGGAACAGCGGTAAAGCTTCCCCCATATAAGCCGTTAGACTTATTGACTGCTGCGCCTTGATTAGAAAATGATAAGTTTTCTGGGAACCAACCCCCCAACCAAGTATCACGCCCGCTGGCAAAGTACTGTATGTCGCCAGAGGCAAGTACAGCATGCGTTGTGCCCGCTCCTCCATAGTCTGAGCCTAAGCCTGCGGGAGGGTCGTTGTTATGGTTCCACGATTGCACGCCAGCCAGGCTACCACCAGTTCTTGAGCCTCCACCAGCTAAAAAGTCTCCCCCAAAAATCTCAACATATGGCTGAAAGCCAAAGGCTTTAGTACGCTCGCAGGTAACGGTCTGTAAGCTGTCTTGATAGGTCCACCTAAACACGTACTTCATACCATCTGTGAGCCTAAGGCCCGTAAAGGTAGTTGAACTTGCGCCTGCAAGTAGGTTTTGGTCTGGCCTGGTTGCTGTGGGGTAAGTAATTGTTTTTGCCTCATTTAATGCCGTAAGGCGTATGCGCGGGTTTACTGGTATATACGTACCAAACTCAACACCAGCAGTAAGGTTAAACGTCGTGAACGTGTCTGGGTTTTCTGGGCTAAACAACGGAGGCTGCACGCAGTTGATAGCGACTGTAGGCATAAAGACCCACCGCATATGATACGCAACTCCCGGTAAGAAAGTCTTATTAAAGTAAAAACGCCCAGATGCATCCTTGCTTGGAGTCAAAATATTATTGCCATCTGCTAAGTACGCATTGGTACAAGTTCCTTCATTACTACCACATATTTTATAGCCTCTTAATTGCCAGCCTGCAGGCACAGCGCTTGCTAACCTAACCGAATACGCTTTTCCACGAAAATCACTAACAGGTATTGACTTGCTGCCATTGAAAAGGAACGGGTTCTCCGCGTCTGACTTGCCAGCAACAGTGGTATTCATACCGCTAAAAGCACCTGTTATGTTGCCTCCGTAAATTGTAGCGCCAAAGTTACTATCCATCTTCACGCCATCAAGTGTGGCAGGCTGAGGGCAGTTTCTTTCTGCAGGAGAAGCGATGCCCGGCAAAGATATTTGTAGCGTGTTATCTTGATATAAATTACGCACATCAAATCTATACGTTCCACTGGCCACCATGTTGAAGTTTAGGTACGAATAACTGGTGTCCGGTGTTGTTATGGTTCTATAGCCATTAGCATCAGCACCAGTTGCGCTACCGCCACTCGGAAAGGTCGGCGTAAAAGCAATAACCTGAACTGGCGAAACATCAGTTCTAAGGATCCGAACGTTAAATTTTGTACTCGACTGAACTGATGAATTGCCGTTGTCATCGTCGTATAGCGTTATGGCTGATGCACCCGGTGCGGCCAAGTCACAGTTTGCCACAAACGGGTACGAAAAAGTTGCGTAGGTGGAACTAGCGCCAGGGTTGTTATTATCCTGTCTAGGGTAGCCTGCTTCAATACCAAATGCCTTTGCAGCTGCTAAGCCCCCAGACCCATTGGCAGATTCTGGGCTAATGAACATCCCGTCGTATGGATTTGTTGTACCCATCGCTCGTATACGAAAACCGTTCACAACCCCACTCTGAGAGCCGATGGAGGCGACAAAATTGTACACATACCTACCAAGTGTTCTGTCGTACACGTTGCTTCGAGCCGTCACAACCCTTCTGGCATTTGCAGAAGTACAGCTTGAGCCCTTGTACTTACCCGATGTTGTAACGGTACCAGGGGTACCGCCTCTAGTTTCAACGCCAATCTTTGGGGTGGGGCTGACAAGATCTGTAGCCGGACCTACGCTATACGTTGCCGACATATTGGCTCTTGCGGATGAGCTTGACGTGAAAAATTCGTCAGTGGTATAACTTGGCTGGTTGGTGCATATATCTGCACCAAATATTTCTACTGTTATTTCTGGGTCTCTTGAGTATATCTCTAGCTTACTGCTATAGATGTCAGTGTACCCATCACGCGACACGACATGCTGCATGTACACATTGTTAGATATGTAGTTGTGGTTAGGGCTCCACCAACCACCTTGGTAGTCCAAGGCGGGGAAAGCCGCAAATACCCGGGCACTACCAAAAAAGAGTAATGCGACTAAAAGTAAACCACTAAAATAAATAAATTTGCGTTTTTCAATAGACACACTAAAGTTGTTCCACATTATGTTCATACTATAGCAAAAACGTAAGCATAATGAACATCTTTTTTTTGTTCAATCCTACTTCTCTCTCTGTATATCTGTTTTCATCTGTTAAAATAACAGTATGAGTGTATCTATAGGTATTGTAGGCCTACCAAACGTGGGCAAAAGCACGTTGTTTAACGCGCTAACAGATAGTTCGATTCTTGCTGCTAACTACCCCTTCGCGACAATTGAGCCCAACACGGGCATTGTAGCAGTCCCCGATGAGCGGCTTGGCGAGCTAGCCAAACTATATGGTTCACAAAAAATTATTCCTTCGACTGTGACATTCGTAGACATAGCTGGCTTAGTTGAAGGCGCCTCAAAAGGCGAAGGCCTAGGGAACCAGTTTTTGTCGCACATCCGTACCTGCAATGCCATAGTGCAAGTTGTGCGCGTGTTTGAAGATAGCGATGTTTTGCGTAGCGACTCAAGCAAAGACCCCCTTCATGATATAGACGTAATAAACACCGAATTAGTATTAGCAGATTTGCAAACAGTAGATAAGCGCCTGCCCAAGGTCGATAAAGAAGCCCGAGGCAACCCCAAACTAGCCCCGCAGTTGGCACTGCTTCAAAAAGTAAAGGCCATGCTAGACGATGACAAGCCAATTTTTAGTGATAGCGATTTGCTGGCACAGGTAAATGAAGATTTTTATGACCTGCATCTTCTAACTGCAAAGCCTATAATTTATTTATTTAA
This sequence comes from Saccharimonadales bacterium (SeqCode), assembly GCA_049291335.1. Taxonomy (GTDB): domain Bacteria; phylum Patescibacteriota; class Saccharimonadia; order Saccharimonadales; family UBA4665; genus JAGXIT01. Next base: position 10,557 of record JBATPG010000078.1, read on the forward strand.
CGTCGACGAAGCAACCTTAACAGATACAGAAAAGCAAAAACAACTTGAGGCCCTCGTTGGGCACTCGCAAGTACTCTTTGTAAATGCAAAACTAGAAGACGAGCTTCGTTCGCTCGATGGCGACGACCGCACAGAGATGTTGCAAAGCTACGGCGTCCAAGAATCTGGTCTAGTAAAACTGATTCATGCTGCGTTTGCCACCCTAGGCCTACAAAGCTATCTCACCGCTGGAGAAAAAGAAATACGGTCTTGGACTATTGCGCAAGGTGCTACAGCCCCGCAGGCAGCTGGTGCCATACATGGTGACTTTGAAAAAGGATTTATTGCTGCACAAATTTTTGACTACAACGACCTTATTGCTGCAGGAAGCGAACAAGCCGCCAAAGCCGCCGGCAAACTACGCACCGAGGGCAAAACCTACGTTATGCAACCAAACGACGTTGTTGAGTTCAGGTTTAACGTTTAACAAATACTATTCCGTTTACATACGGTTGAGCTGAGCCTGAACCTTTGCCGCAGCAGCAGCAATAGCACCCCATGAGCTACCCTTACTCATAATAGATAGTTCGTATGCTCCGCTTGGCCCGTACACAATGCCCGAATCATGCAAGTAGCCATTTATGAACCCCACTTTGTCTGCTACAGCCACTTTTACGCCCTGTGGGATGCCTGCTCTGTATATCTGACGCTTCATAACGTCTAGCAGCCTGGTAGTAGATGCTGGGTTCATTAACTGGCCCGCCTGGAGCTTTTGTAAAAACAGGGTTTGATCGTTCGCACACGAATACCAGGCAGAGCTGAGGTTCGTGCAAGTTAACCCAACCCCCCGAAGCATAGAGTTTACTGTGGCCCAACCAATTTTCTCGCCAAACCACTCACCACAAGGGTTGTCTGACCGTACAATCATGGCGTCAAAACACTGAGCCACCGTTTGGCCATTTACTGTTTGGTCACTCCACTGCATTTGGCCTACTTCGATTCTTTTAAGTACAGCCCAACCTACAAACATCTTATACGTACTCGCTGGGTGGTACGTCTTAGCGCCATTTGCATGCACCAGCGTTCCGTTTGGCAACCGAGCAGAAATAGCAAAGTCACCACTATCTTTTGTAACGTCCGTTAGCAACGCCTGCAACCCAGCCGAAGTTGGCGAATAGCTGCGGCTATATGTTACTTTTGCTGGCAAGACACTCAGCGTTGCCGCCACGGCACCATCACTGCTCCCTGTTACCTGCCTTTCTATTGCCGCAATAGTGGTTACCATATTAATACCACGGCCCTCGGCTCCAGTAACCCGTGCGGTTTCTATACCATCGAGCGTAGAAATAACAGTCGTACCGGGCGCAATATAAATATCTTTTTGAGCGGTCGTTAAAAACTTCTCTACTTGATCTTTTTTAACGCCAATCGAAAGTTTTTTTGACGCTAGGTCTTCGTTAAATGCTAGCCAACTTGCAAGATCTTTTGCGGGCACTTCGTATGTGCGTGGACCAACAATAATGGACACTTTTTTATCAACTATTGCCTGTGCGCTATCAATAACCGCCTCGACATCTTTGTCACTGCGAGCCGGCTTTTCAGCCTGGGTCTTAGCCTGGACCTGCATGCCTAATTTTGTAATAGGCTCGGCAGTAATTTGTTGTAGCAATGTGCTTGGCTGACAAGACATGCCGGGCTTTGCTGGGTCAAGAACTACTTTGTTATCTTGAATAGTAACGCCAGCATTCTTGGGAGCCTTGTAACACTTTTCGGCAACGGTCTTGGCAAATTCATTAAACCGTTCCTTGTCTATAGAGCCATGTACTTCTACGTTTGTGCCTATTCCACCCGCAAGTAGAGACAACGGTATAAGGCGCTTCCAAAGCGGATACGCTGTTAAATCATGCTGAGCTTGTTTGGCGTTAGTATTTACCCCCGCTTTAGCAAGTGTAGACTTTGTCTCGCCGGAAGGATATTTCAAAACCAGTTCTTTATTGCCATATTCTTTCTGTAAATATGTAGATAGGTACTCACTGCCCGTGCTTTCAAGACGAACGCCATCGAGTTTTGCAAATGGGAGCGCTCTGTTACTTGGGTATACAATTTGAGGCACCACAGCAAGTAGATACAGCCCAACACAAACCCCAACAACCAAAGGGTTGCGTAGTTGCTCAACGAGCCATCTCCCCGACTTTTTCAAGTGCCCAATAACCATATCCATCTACATACAGTATATACTGCCTAACAACGTGACGGTTAGCTACTGTGCATATGAAACATTTGCGCCTAATAAAAGCTAGGGTACTTACGACGACGAGTAAAGGTTGGCACTCTTAAAAATGGGTTTAGTTCATGCGAACGCAATATTTGTGCTTCGCTTGGCACTACCTCAATTTTCGAAAATTTCTTTTGTATAGCCGCTCTTGCATCCATAGGCGAAGGAATAAGGTCTGGATTCTCCATAGCAAAACCACCCTTTTCGCGCTCTCCATAGATTTGCTCAAATTGATGCGCCCAAAAATGAGGGTCGCTGCGAATATCCATTAGTCGGTGCTGAATATATCGAGAGCTTGCCTCGACCTTTTTTATGCCCCATCCTGTAAAAATAAGTGTTCTAAGTGGCGTAACAATGTAAATGCGAGCTGTGACTATACGCGCCGTGTAGTCTACCTCGGCAATCATGTCGTAGCGCAAGTCCTCCACTGTAAAAGAAAGTGGTTTTTTGTCGATAATCAGAACTCGCATGGTCGTAACGCACATAAGTGCAAATCCACCATCATAATACCCGTTTATAGCATACTGAATAGTTTCACCAGGCCAGAGAATCTTATGGAGTTCATTTATTTCAGTGCTTCCCCATAGCCCATAGTTGCATCCTATGGCCTTGAGCTGTGTTTCAACTACCTCTTTAGTGACCATGGATCCCTCCGTTCGGCAGTACCAGCTTTTGCAGGTATACTGTGCTGATTATTGTGCACGCTTCAGCGTGACTAATCAGTAAACTAGGTTACATCAAACATATGATATTCATCACATATTGGACAGAGGCAGATTGTTTTGCCATACTCTAGATATGCTTGCCACAGATAAACAGCGGCAGAAACTGGTGGACTTCTTTCAGACGGGCACAAAACAGACCTATGCAAAAGGTGAATACATTGTCAGGCCTGGCGATTCACCACGGGGCGTTCTGTATATTCAGTCGGGTTTTGTCAAAGCCCACGACATCACCAAGTATGGCGAAGAAAACGTACTCATTATCCGCACTGGCGGAGAGCTTGTAGGGCTAACATTTGCTGTCATCGACCGAGACCACACTATTATCTATAGTGCTCTTTCAGAAGTCGTCTTATGGATGATACCCTTCGACAAACTGCAGCAACATATTTTAGATAACCCCGACATTGCTGTCCCTATGCTCGATATGGTCACCCGCATGTACCACCTACATGGTGGTCGCATTATGACGCTCGAATACCGGACCGTTCGCGAACGCATGGCATCATTTTTACTGAACATGGCTGAACGTTTTGGAAACGCCACAGACGAAGGCCTACAACTTACTGCCCCACTACGCCATCAAGATATTGCAAGCTCCGTTAGCGCCACACGCGAAACTGCGTCACGCACGCTCAGCGAGTTCGAGCGCAAAGGCTACATTTCTCAAAACCATTCACAAATAACAATCACCGACAAAAATGCCCTAGAGCGAATGCTTTCTAGCTAGCTTGCTACTGCCACCGCAAGATAACTTTTTGTATCACGTCGTAAATTACTTCATGAGTAGGGACATCGTTATTTTCATAGTAGTGTTCGATTGGCTGAAGCTCATCCAAAATCTCCAGGCAAACAATCTCATCGGCAAATGGCAGTATTTGGTCCATGGCGCTTGAAGCGATAACTGGGGCAACCATAATAACTTTTGTTGGTGCCAGTGACTTCAAAAACTCTGAAGCCGCGTGCATAGAAAAGCCTGTATATAACCCGTCAGAGACTAGTATTACGATCCTGTGCGCAATATGGTCTGGTGATACCAAACCCCCATCGCCCAATAGGCCCCCGTCTTCAAATTCGTGAATAAGCTTTTCGAGCTCTGCATATGAGTATTTATCGTTATCGAGATTTTCTAGGTCGCTTGCACTATATACGGCGTTGTACGGTGTGCGACCAAAACTATTAAACATTGCACTTTCATTTGCTTCAAGTGCTGTTTTTTCGGGGCTAGAAAGCAACATATTAATAACGCAGTGAAGCCGCACCGCTATTTCTACGCCCACTAGTACGGCGCCGTCTCGAAGAGCCACTACTGTGGTGTTTTCGTACCTATATCGCTCAACTAGGCGATCGGCAATTTTGTCGCCCGCTTCGGTACGATTAGAGAAAAAATGCATTGGCTATATTGTACCAAAAAACTTCATTACTTTTGTAGCGCTATACCAAGCTCATAAGATAAAAACGTTCAACATTGCCTTTACTGCCAGCAACTTTTGAGTCAGTTTTGTCACGAATTATAAATCGTTGCTTAGACCACTGCTCAAAATCTTTTAGTATGTCACGGCGCATGCGGTCGTTTTTTATTACACCCTTGTGCTTAACGTTGCTTGCACCGGCCTCAAACTGTGGCTTCACCATTGCAATCACTTTTGTGTCGGGGCTAATTATAGTCGCCACATGCGGCAATATGTCGCGTAGGCTTATAAACGAAACATCGCCAACAACAATATCTATATGTTCTTTGGTTACGAACTTTCGTATATCGGTTTTTTCATGCAAAGAAATTCGCGGGTCTTGTCGTAGCGTAGGGTGCAGTTGATTTGTACCAACATCTACTGCAAAAACTTTGCTGGCACCATGCTTTAATGCATATTCCGTAAACCCACCAGTACTACTGCCAACATCGAGCACCGTTTTGTTTTGCCAGTCTATTGAAAAAACTTCGTCTGCACTTTGCAGTTTTAGGGCTGCCCTGCTCACGTACTGTTCACCTGCCGCAATTGTAACCCTGGCTTCAATATTCACAAGCTGCCCTGGCTTGGTAGCTGCGGTTCCATCTACTTTTACTTTGCCCAGCCGTATGTATGACTCGGCCTGGCTACGACTTGCTACCAACTTTTTCTCTGCTAGTAGTACGTCAAGTCGCTTCTTCATAGCAAACGCTTACTCTTTAACGCGCTCTCGGTATGCGCCTGTTGCGGTGTCGACCGAAATCAAATCACCTTGCTTAATAAATGCAGGCACTTTTACTACAATGCCCGTTTCAAGTGTTGCGTCTTTAGTAATTGAGCTCGTGGTGTCGCCTTTTACTGCACTTTCTGTGTAGGTCACAAGTAGTGGAACGTTCTTAGCAAGCTCAATGTTAATCGGCTGACCATTAAAAAACTGCAGTTGCACTCGGTCACTTTCTTTCATGTACCCGGCGCTGTCAGCAATTAGGTCGGCACTAACTTCAAACTGTTCGAACGTTTCATCGTTCATAAAGTAATACGTTGAGCCATCGTTATATAGATACTGCACGCCCTGGGTAGTAACGTCTGCTGTTTGCAGTTGTTCGTTACCCTTGAACGTTTTTTCTAGAACCTTGCCGTCCAGTACAGATTTAATACGTACGTTAACGATGCTACCACCACGCCCCATAACCTTTTGGTTATAGTCAACTACTCGGTAAGGAACCCCGTCTAGCTCAAAAAGAACGCCTTTTTTTAGGTTGGTAATGCTAAGTGCCATAAGGGGATCCTTTCTTATTGAAGTTCAGATTGTAGTAGCTCTATTTTTGCAGATAATTCTGCAATGTCTACTGCCGAAAATATTGTGTCGAGTGCCATTAGCGACGTGTGCAGGGCAAGTATATTATGTTTAGCAATCTTACTCCACTTTTGCTGCTCGGCCATCGTTTCGGCATATTCGTAGTCACGTATGTCGAGCTTTAACTCGCTACATGCCAGCCGAACGGTTGCAATGTGCTTTTGCTGGCTTTTGGTGTGGTCACCTTTTTCGATTGACGCCCTCAGTATTACTGTTATGCGTCGCTCAATAACCTGCATTTGCTTTAGCAAGCTACCCATTTGCCATTTGCCTCATCCCACCGGCCAACATACAGTCGTTAGGCTTTAGCTACGAATGGTAATAGTGCCAAGTGTCGTGCGCGCTTAATAGCGACAGAAAGTCGTCGTTGCTGTGACTCGGTGAGACCAGTCTTTTTGCGTGACTCAATTTGACCGTATTGGTTAACGTATCGTTGTAGTGTCTTAAAGTCTTTGTAGTCAAAAAATGCTACGTCTGTTCGGTGTTTAAAAATCTTTGCCATATGTAGTACGGGTAATGAGACAAAACTACGTTTTTTCTCATCGCTCAGGGTCGCGGATTAAACCCGCCGACTCTGGCTGCTCTTTTTCCTTAAGAGCACCCTCTCCTTTCAAAATCAATTATTTAATGTTTGCTCTGCCACAGATTGGGAAGAGCAGCTCCGGTTCCGACATAGTCGGAATGCGAATTTACTTCGCAAGGAGCGATGAGAAACCCAGAATGGGTGTCTCATTACCGTTAAAACGGGATGTCGTCGAGGTTAATTGGTTCATCACCAATGTCCTCTATAACAACGTCGTCTTTCTTCTTAGCTGGCTTGCGGGCTGGTGCGTCATCGCCACCACCTTGGTGGTTGCCACTGTTGCCACCTTCGCCGCCTGGACCGCCGAGGAATGTTACGTCTTGGGCAACAACCTCAACTTTGTTTCGCTTCTGACCGTCTTGCTCCCAGCTTCTGGACTGCAATCGGCCATTGACCAAACATGGGCGCCCTTTGCTAAGATATTGCGCTACACGCTCTCCTAGTGGGCCCCAGGCTACTACATCTACGTAGTCAGTTGCTTCTTGCCAGTTACCATCGGCACCTTTGTAGCTGCGGTTTAGCGCAAGACTAAAGCTGCAAACGTTTTGTCCGTTTGGTGTTTGTCGCAATTCTGGGTCACGGGTTAAGTTTCCCATAAGAACTACTTGGTTAAATGATCGAGCCATTATTCCCTCCTTGTAGGATCTATGTCCTAGGTTAGTTTGTACGTTTTACGTTACGCCTGCTAATTCGGCGCGTCAAGTCTTATTCTTCGTCTTCGTCTTTGTCGTCACGGTCAGCACGCTTTGCAGCTTGCTCTGCTTTTAGCGTTTTGGCAGCTTCTGCCTTAGCCATTGCCTTTAGGTCGAGACGTACAATCAAAAAGCGCAGTACTTCGTCGGTAATGTTTAAGATTTTTTCAATCTTTATAACTTTTTCGCCAGGAATTTCCAGCGTATATATTACATAGACCGCACTGTCGTGCTTATTAATTTGGTAAGCCATTTTTCGCTTACCCCAGTTATCTGTGTTGGTAACTGTTGCACCGTTGTCAGTAAAGATTTTCTCTACCTTACTGGTTGCTTTTTCCAGGTCTACTTCTAGATCTGGGTCAAATAAAATAGCGAGTTCGTATTGATTCACGAGTCACTCCTTTGGTTAAAACCTGCACTCACTTTGTGACTTCGATGCAGGCTGAGTTAATAGTACTCACAAGTATAC
>JBATPG010000079.1:0-1520 GCA_049291335.1 Saccharimonadales bacterium (SeqCode)
GCCGGGGAGCGCGTCGAAGGTGGCATCGTCCATATCGCCGAGGGGCACGCCAGGGAATGACGCGCCCGTCGGGTTCTTGTCAGCGTCGTAGTAACGAGGCATCGGTCACTCCTTGACTAGCGTCTCAGTGTACAGGTCGAGGCAGCGCAGGAGCGCGCCGCCGATGACAACGAACGTCCCCTGTGCCTCGACCACCGTGGCGAGGCCGCTTGTGATGCGGCCGCCGAGGCGCGGGTCGGCGCGTATGGCGGCGGCGAGAGAGTCCACGTAGGGCACGAGCTGCTCCTCGGCCCGCTCGTTGTCCTGCCAGCGCAAGCAGAGGCGGTGCAGCACGCGGTAGCGCGTGGCCCGCACCTGTCCCGCCGGGAGGTACTCCACGCGGTCGAGCAAGCTGTAGAGCGTGGGGAAAGCCTGGATGCTGGTCGGCTCGTAGTCCAGCACGCGCGCGATCGTCGGCACGGTTGCGAAGCGCTCATTAAGACCGGCGAGGATGGCGCTGTAACTCATCTGGCGATCCTCGTGAAGAGCTTCACGCCCGCGCGTTCAAGGATGCGCTCGATCTCGGCGCGGCTCGCCTCCATGCCCTGCACGAGGAAGGGGCGGCCCTTACGCCCCGGCGCGCCATCATGCACAATCGGCGCATACTCCACGTTCGTCCCGACGATGCCGCGCTCGCCGCTGCGCTCCACGCGGTGCGTGATCGAGCGGCGCAGGGTGCCAGTATCAACCGGCGTGACGCGCTTCGCCTTGCCCTCGACGGTGAGCACAATGCGGGTCATCGCCTCTTGCATATCCAGCTCGGCGGCGGCGAGGCGTCCGGCAAGCTCGGCGGGCGTCATGCTCATCAGTACACCCCCGGCGCGCTGCGGCGGTAGTTGTCGAGGATGCGCTTCACGAGGGCGGGGAGCGCGCCATTATAACCGACCGCCCCGCCGCCCGACTCTACCCCAACTACGTCGCTAAACCCCGCGTCGCGCCCGCGCCACATCCTGACGGCCAGCTCCAGCGTCGCCTCGACGATGTCATCCGGCGCGGCGTCCGTGCCGAAGGTGGCCGCGACGGTGTACGGCACGCCCGGCCGCCATCCCCCTTCGTAGGGCCACGCCAGCACGCCCGGCGTGAGCCCGCTCCGCAGATACCACGAGCCCGCCACGTTGGATCGTACCACCACCAAGAGCCCGTCGCGCTCCACGTAGTCCGGCACGTCCCACCCGGCGGGCGCGGTGACCGCCGTCACGCTGCCCGCCACAAAGACGGGCGGCGCGAGGAAGTCGGTACCGTCACCATAGGCGATGGCGGTCGCGGCGGCAGGGGCGAACGAGTAGCCGAGTTCGCCGTCGATGACAGCGGAGGCGCGGGCCAGCACCGACGCGGCGAGCGCGTCAGCGCCGTCCGCCCCCTCAGCTTGCGGCATATACTCGAAGAACTCGGCGGGCGTGGCGTAAGCCATGAGTTACCCCTTCTTGGCGGCGCTCTTGTTCGCGGGCGCCTTGGTGACGGCCTTCGTCGCGGGCGGCTCG
>JBATPG010000080.1:0-2861 GCA_049291335.1 Saccharimonadales bacterium (SeqCode)
GAAGTTTGGCGGTGGAACGGTACTACGTGGCTAAAGATAGGTGGAGATAGCCTAAATAGTGGTTGGGGGGCTGGATTTGAAGCGGTTCGTTCTATGCGAAACATAGCAGGAACGGTATATGCAGGTCTTGGGGATTCAGCAGGTGACGCAGACTTATGGTCCTGGAACGGCACTACGTGGTCGCAAGTTGGGGGCGATGGCATTAGTGGTAGCTGGTCAGCCAATTATGAAGGCATATATGCAATAGGAACAGATGGTACTGATATATACGCCGGCCTTGGTACTGGTAATGGGGACGGAGAGGTATGGCGCCTAAGCTCGGGAACGTGGTCACAAATTGGTGGGGATGGTGTAAATGGGAGTTGGGCAACAAACTTTGGCGACACGGTGTACGCGCTACCGAGCAACGGTACCACTGTCTATGCTGGCATCTACGATACGGCAGGCGGGGGCTACCTCTACTCTTGGGACGGTTCAGCTTGGACAGCCCTCGGAGGGCAATATATCAATAACAGTTGGGGCTACTATGGTCAGGGTTCTGTAGAAGTACTACAGGTATCTGGAGAATCCCTTTATGCGGGCATCGGTTCTGCAGCAGGCTCGGCCCAAATATGGCGTCTAAATGGCAGTAGCTGGAGCCTCATCGGCGGCCAAGGAGTAAACAACAGCTGGGCACCAAACACGTATGATCAAATTTCTAGCATGAGCAGTCACGAGGGTAACTTATATGTTGGGCTTGGCATTACTGCCGGCGAAGCCGAGGTATGGATGTGGAATGGCTCCACCTGGTCGCAAATTGGTGGGGATGGTGTAAGCGGAGGGTGGAACGCAGTCTATGAAGAAGTAAATTCACTCGCTAGCTTCAATGGCAATTTATATGCGGGACTCGGTAACAGCAATAGCGACGCCGAGGTATGGATGTGGGACGGTACAATTTGGGATAAAATTGGTGGCGACGGTGAGAGCAGTAGCTGGGGCGCAAACTATGACCGAGTAAGCTCCATGGCAATTTATAAAGGCAACCTAATAGCAGGCCTAGGGGGAACGGCGGCCGGTGAAGCAGAACTATGGCAATGGGACGGTACAATTTGGGATAAAATTGGTGGCGACGTCGAGAACAGTAGCTGGGACAGTACTTTCGAGCAAGTCGAGTCACTTATTCAGTTTAATAACAGGTTATATGTTGGGCTTGGAAACGGTGCCGGTGACGGCGAGGTATGGGAACTCAACGATACCACATGGACCAAAATTGGTGGGGACGACCTAAACAATAGCTGGGCAGATGGTACCTATGAAAGAGTGCGCACACTTGCAACATACAACGGAGACCTATACGCAGGCCTCGGCAGCAGTACCGGAGAAGGTGAAGTTTGGAAATACTCGAATGGGAACTGGGAAAAAGTAGGTGGCAATAGTGTCAATACTTCATGGGCTAACACCATGGAAGAAGTTGAGTCGTTCAGTACATACCAGGGTAAACTTTATGCCGGAACAGGCAATACAGCTAACGCCGACGCAACGGTGTGGTCATTGGGCGATAATGGCTACCTGCAGTCAACGACGAGCAGTTTTAACACCGATTGGCGACATATAGCAGCAACATACGACGGCAGTACTATGAAACTATATATAGATGGTGTTCAAAACAGTTCTTTATCGAAAACTTTTAGTGTTGCAACGAGTAATCGTGATTTACGTATCGGCACCGGCTATGGTGGCCGAGAATACGGAAAGCCACAAGCAAGATTCCAAGGTCTAATTGATGAAGTGCGCTTGAGTGACGTAAGCAGATCTTCTTTTACCACAAAACCGTACGCAACCTCTCCACAAACCTTACAACCACAAGAAAGCACCAGAAAAAATGGCGTCTGGCATTGGGACACACTTAGTCATACCGAAATTCCAAGTGGCGGGACAATCACGTATAGGCTATCAGCCGACGAAGGAGCAACTTGGTTATATTGGGACGGTTCATCGTGGGTCGAGTCCTCTAACTCAGCAGAGGCAAATACGGTTGCAGTAATAACCGATAATTTTGATGAATTTCCTGTTACATTTGGGGGAATGCTCTGGCAAGCAATGTTTACGGGCAATGGAAATCAGCGAGTCACGCTAGATGGCGTCAACGCGGAGGCGACGTCCGACACAACCGACCCGACTAATAACCCTTCTAACATAGTTGCCCACAAAGCAAATGGTGGTACCGTATTTGCCCAGAACGATTGGACAAATGGTGGTTCGCCGTACTTTACGTGGGACCCAGGCGACGACGACGAATCAGAGATAAAAGGCTATTGTGCCTATGTAGGGACCGATCAAACCGCAAACCCAATTACCACCAAAGGCTTGCTTGGTACCAGCCCGGAGTCTACGGGCGGAAACTGTCAGTTTATGGTAGCAGGCGCTTCTCTCGACTTAGCAACGCCTGGCATACTACAGACTGCACTTTCAACCTCAAACGACACCTATTACCTGACACTGCGGTCCATCGACAACGCCGGAAACGTCTCAAACAGCTCTTCACAGTTTTCGTTTAGGTTCGATAATACTGCGCCAAGTAACCCCGGCTACATAACGGCCCCTTCTGGCTTTATTAACACGAAAGATGTGTCGCTTTCCTGGCCAACTTCTGGCGGCAACGCACCAAGCGATAGCAATTCTGGCATGGCGGGGCTTCAGTACCGTATCGGGCCAAGTGGTACTTGGTATGGAGATAGTCATACCGGGCTCGGTAACATGGCAGACATGCTGCCAAATGACGGCGAATATACAACTCATGACCCCACAGACTACGCAAATCTTGTAGAGGGTATTAACACGGTTTACTTTAGAACATGGGACCAAGCGGGTAACGTTACTAT
>JBATPG010000081.1:0-2139 GCA_049291335.1 Saccharimonadales bacterium (SeqCode)
GCCACCAGCGACAACCTCAACTTCCAAGCCCGCTTGCAGACTTCCACTGGTGCCATCGTTCCCGATGGCTTCTACAACGTCGAGTTCAAGCTCTACGACGACCAAAGTGCTGGCACCCTGCTTTGGACAGAGACTCGCTATGACTCCAACGGTGTCACCGCAGGTAACGACAACCGTGTCAGAGTCGTCAACGGCTACCTAACCGTCAACCTCGGTGACATCACCGCATTCCCTGGTACCATGCCTTGGGATCAGCAGATGTACCTGACCATGAACATTGGTGGCACCACTCACACCGCAACCCCCACCTACGACGGTGAAATGTCCCCACGACTGAAGCTAACTGCTGTCCCATACGCCTTCAACGCCAAGACAGCTAGCCAACTCGTTACCACCAACGGAGCCCTTACCAGTTCCCTGAGCATCCAAGCTCCCACCATTGGCAACCAAACCTTCGTTATCCAAGACCAAGGTGCAGCAGGCACCTACAACCTGCTTACCGAGAACGAAGCCAACGCAGGCTTTATCCAATTGCAAGGCAGTACACCGGGTACGGCGCAGACAGGGAACTTCAACATCTCTGGCACGGGTATAGCGAGCGTGTTGCAGGCCTCAAGCAGTATGAGCACGGTTGACCTGACTGCGACTGCTCAATCTCTGTTAGGCGGAGACAACGACGAGATACAGGTGATTGTGAAAGCAGATGCCAGCCAAACAGCCAACATCCTAGAATTCCAAAGCTCAGCAGGTGTAACGCTGAGCAGTTTTGATGCAACCGGCCAACTAACACTTGGCCGTATTGCTGCAAGCGGCTCAACCCAGGCTGGTAACCTAACATTTGCAGACGGCACTACTAGTAACTTTGGCGCGTCGATAGAAACAGAAACGTTAACAGCAGACAGAAGGTTCTTATTACCGAACACTACGCTCGCTACAACAGCAAGCCCCGCTACTATATGTGTATTTAACGGAGCAACCAGTAACTGTCCTGCAGCTACAGGGTCTGCTTACTATATACAGAACCAAAACGCTGGCGCACAAAGTAGCGCTACGTTCTGGATAGACGGCGTTGCTCGTGCAGACGGCGGGCTAACCGGCCCATCGTTCGACACAGCAACCGCTGGTGCATTATCTATAGGTACCACTAACGCCACTAGCATTAACCTCAACCAAGACGTCACTATAGCAGCCAACCAAAACGTAACCTTTGCTGCAGGCACTGGCAACTTTGACCAGTCTGCTAGTAGCGGTACCTTTAGTACCGGTACCGGTGCCGTAACTCTCAACGGTGACACAACTGTAGCAACCGGTAAGAACCTTACGGTAACAAGCGGCACCACCAGCCTCACTGGTACGACGAACGTAAACACTACTGGTAGTGGTACGACCACCATTGGTAGTGTTACGGGCGGTGCAGTGAGCATTACGGCCAATGCAGCCAGCAACTTCACTACTAATACTGGTGCGCTTACATTAACCAGCGCCGCAGCAACCACCTGGAGTACAACCGCAGGCGCCTTAACGCTGCAGGGTGCTGCTGGAGCTACGATTAGAAGCGCAGACAGCACGACTTCTAGCGCCGTTACTATTACAACTGGCAACGCGAGCGCAGGCGCCTCTGGCAACATCTCTGTTGACACAGGAACTGCAACAACTACCGCAGGTACCATTTCGATTGGTACGGCCAACGCTTCTGCCGTGACCATTGGTCGCGCGACCGTTACCACTACCATACAGGGTAGTCTGAGCATTAGCCCACAAGCTTCAACCAGTACAACACTCTTGTGTACCAACGCTGGTGTTGTCTCTACTTGTGACGCAGCGGTGCTTGCACCAACGGCTACTAACTTTATACAGAACCAAAACGCTAGCCAACAAGCTGCCAGCAACTTCTGGATAAGTGGTACTGCTCGTGCTGACACCAGCATGCTTACTCCACTCCTAGACACCGCCACCGCTACCGCCCTCAACATAGGTACCACCAACGCCACAGTTATTAACCTCAACGAAAACACTGCCATTGCAGCCGGCAAGAACATTACCTTTGCTGCAGGCACTGGCAACTTTGACCAGTCTGCTAGTAGCGGTACCTTTAGTACCGGTACCGGTGCCGTAACTCTCAACGGTGACACAACTGTA
>JBATPG010000082.1:0-3007 GCA_049291335.1 Saccharimonadales bacterium (SeqCode)
ACGTTTGAAACATCACCCAAAATGAGTAGCTATTTGTTGGCATTTGTTGCGGGCGATATACACAAAAAATCTGGCAACACCAAGACTGGAACAGAAGTAAACATCTGGGCAACAAGTACCCAGCCACTTAGCGCACTCGACTTTGCGCTGGATGTGTCTATAAAAAGCGTTGAGTACTTTGAAGACTACTTTAATGTACCCTACCCCTTGGCAAAAGCCGACCACATTGCCCTACCCGACTTTAGCAGTGGCGCCATGGAAAACTGGGGCCTAATTACGTACCGAGAGCGTCTACTTTTAGCCTATGAAGGTGACACCGCTCAAAGCACCAAAGAGCAAATTGCACTTGTAATTGCGCACGAAACCAGTCACCAGTGGTTTGGCAACCTCGTTACTATGCGTTGGTGGGACAACTTGTGGCTTAACGAAAGTTTTGCCAACATGATGGAATACGCCGCCGTCGATAGCATGTTCCCAGAGTGGAACGTATGGGACACCTTTGCCGCCAGCGAAGGCCTAAGCTCACTGCGACGCGACGCCCTGTACGGAGTACAGGCAGTTCAAACGGCAGTTCATCACCCCGACGAAATTAGTTCGTTATTTGACCCTTCAATTGTATACGCCAAAGGCGGACGGTTGCTACATATGCTAAAGCAATACATCGGTGACGAAGCGTTTCGTGAAGGCCTAAAAGCATACTTTGTTACACACGCCTACGGAAACACCGAGGCACAAGACTTATGGGACGCTTTCTCGAAAACCAGTGGCAAAGACATTGGCGCATTCATGACGCCGTGGCTGACTCGCTCGGGCTATCCGCTAGTACAAGTTAGTCTTGAAGGAAATACGCTTAGCATTACCCAACAGCACTTCTTAGACAACCCCATAAAAGCAGACTCAAGTCTGGTGTGGCCCGTGCCGACCTTTAGTCCAACGGCGGATGTACCAGAAGTGCTCAACAAACCGTCTCTGAGGCTGCAGGGGCACTTTGACTCGACTCTAATTGATCCAAATGCGTTTGGTCACTACCTCGTGAACTACACGACAGAAAATCTTAAAGAAAACATTCGTTCAAAGGTAACCGATGGTTCGCTTTCTGTTAGTGGACGGTTGCTGCTACTTAACAGCAAGGCTATGGTCGCAAAAGCTGGGTTCGACAATTATGGAAGCGTACTTGAGTTTTTGTCAGCCTACGTAAACGAAACCAGTGAGCCAGTGTGGGATATGATTGCCCTTGTTCAGGGAGAACTGCGACGTTTTATAGACCAAGACCCGGCCATAGAGGCACAGGCTAAGCAGCTAAGCCAAAAACTTGCTACAAACTTGTACCAAGAACTGGGATGGGAAGAAAAACAGGACGAATCTTCTGCAGACACTAAACTACGAGCTCTTATTTTGGGCATGATGATTTATGGCGAGTCAAAGAAAGCAACCCAAGAAGCGCTCGATCGCTATGCTGCTTGGGCTGCGGGCGAAGAAAAGAGTGTCCCGTCAGAGTTACGCGCGCTTGTTTTAAGCGTACCAGTACGCACCGGTGACGTAGAAGCGTTTGCTAATCTCATCGAAAAACATGACGCAACTTCTAACAGTGACCTTAAAGGCGACCTGTGCGACGCACTTACCAGCACCAAAAGTAGCGAACAAGCCACAGTACTACTAGGTAGATTAAAAGACAAAACACTTGTCAAGCCACAAGACGTCGACCGATGGCTCGTAAGTCTTATGCGTAGCCGTTACACACGAGACGTAGCCTGGCAGTGGATGGTAGACAACTGGCAATGGCTAGAAGATACATTTAAAAATGACAAGTCGTACGACTACTTACCGCGCTACGCAGCAACATGCGTTAACACGCGCGCCTATGAACAAAAGTTCAAGGATCTATTTAATAGCAAGCTAGAACAACCCTTACTTAAGCGCAATATTCAACTTGGCTACGAAGAAATAGAGTCCCGCCTTGCTTGGCTAGAACGCGACATTGTATCGGTTCAAAAGTACTTCAAATCGTAATTGTCTCGAGAAACTCTGTTACTACGTAGTCGTCACCAGCTAGTTCTATAGCACCGAGGGAATACTCCTCATCGTAACTAGTAGCTAAGACATAAAGCTGTGCCGCAAACTGCATTTGTGCGACTTTTTTTGGGGTAATGTAGTCAAATCCTGTGCCTTGACTCGCAGCCTTGCGATGCTTTACCTCAACAAACAGTAACGGGTGCTTTGTGCCAAACCTCCGTTTTTTACGGGCAACTATGTCTATTTCGGCTCGCTTTACCTTCCAGTTAAGCGCAATGATTTCATATCCATTACTTGCGAGGTAGTCTGCTGCTACTTGCTCTGCATAATGGCCCGAAGAATAGTTCGTCATGCCAACAAGTGTAGCAGATGGTAGATGGTAGCCTGTGTGTTTGATTAAAATAAATTTATTTTTATAGCAAATCGCTAATTGGTCGAAAACTTCGTCGGTGAACTTCAGTGACTCCGTGTGTGTCTAGTCCTTTGCGGTGACTTAGCGTGCCGTAGCCGACATTGCTCGCAAAACCGTACCCTGGGAGTTTTTTGTCGATATCGGCCATGTGGGTGTCTCTAGCAACCTTAGCTACGATACTTGCCGCACTAACAGCCGGCACCGTGTCGTCTGCCCGCACTATTGTTTGAATGTCTTCTGTTTTAAGTCCTTGCACGTTCGAAAAAAAGTTTATGTTGCCGTCTATGACTATTTGCTGGTACTGGCAGTCTATTTGCTTCATGGCCCGTAGCATTGCAAGCTGCACCGCTTTGGTAAGACCAATGTTGTCAACTTCGGCAGCCGTGACCCAACCTATACCTACGGCTTTTGCGGATTCATGAATCTGTAGTGCTAACACTTCGCGCTGTTTTTTTGATAGTTTTTTGCTATCTTTTAAGCCAGCAATGGGACTGCCAAGCACAACGGCGCCCGCCACTAACGGCCCGGCCCAGCACCCTCTACCCACTTCGTCTAAACCAACAATGTCCATACATGTACCCT
>JBATPG010000083.1:0-5960 GCA_049291335.1 Saccharimonadales bacterium (SeqCode)
GATTAAACCCCAAGAGTTTGTAAACAAGGCCTGGGGAAGTTTTACCGCAGAGCTGCCCAAAAAAGTTGCACTTAAGCAGCCCGATGAATTTCGAGTTGGCATTATTTCCGACATGCACGACAACGCCTTCATGGCTGACCTAGCCGGCAAAACACTAAACGCATTTGATGTAGACGGTATGATAGTCGCTGGCGACAGCACAGCCTCTGGCTTGAAGTACGAACAGTTCATCACGAAAGCAATTGTGAATAACACAGAGGGTATAGAGTTTAGGGGCGATGTTCTTGGCAATCACGACACCGAAGCGTCTCAGCAACCGTTTCGCGACGCAGACTTTATAGACTTAAACGACGGGCAAGTAAAGGCATTTGGCCCGCTTACGGTTATGGGGATTCAAAGCAACCAATACACCGCTCTTGGTAGGGACACGGTAGAACTTGGGCCGAAAAACGATGAGGTAGCGCAGCGGGTCGCTGATACGGCATGCGAACAAGACAATCCGGTGAACATGGTGGTGGGTCACGAACCTCAACGGGGTGATCGAGTGGTCGCGCAGGCATGCACAGAGTTGTTTGTGGCGGCGCATATGCATGATCAAATTAACCCTACACCGATTACAGGCGACAGCGGCACAAATGTGTATCGTATGATAAACGGCACTACCGGTGGGGCAGAGTCAGCATTTACCTACGGTGAACCAATCAACCCAGCGGACATCACATTCTTAACGTATAAAATTGGGTTTGATGGCACGGCAACATTCGACGGTTGGCAGCATGTACGCTACATACGCTCAGGTCGAGCAGAGGTTAGTGACTACACGCAAGTTGCGCCAGCGATTACATCGCAGCAACTTAGCAGAGAACGTGCTGTTCCAATTGGCGTGAAGCAGTCGTTGAAGTAGCGTCTAGTCGTTGTCGAGAGTGAGGGTGGTGCAGCGAATATAGCCGCCACCTTTGCTTAGCTCGGTAATTTCGGGGGTAACAACTTTAAAGCCGCGTTCAAGTAGATTTTGAGCAAATTGCGTGGCGTGGGCACCCATAACTACGGTGTCACCAGTGCTTACGAGGTTGCAGGCAAAGGCTTCTTTGGCCTCTTTTAGGCTGACTTCTATTTTCTCTACACCTTCAAATGCTCGCAGTACTTCTTGGCTTTCGGCCATAAACGCGTCGGGGCACCACGCAATAAGGCCCTTGGCGTCGTCTCGGGGCTCTCTTACTACTGCTAGCGCGAGGTCTATATCGTAAAAGTAGCTGTCTGCCCAGCCAGAGTGTTTGTTTATAACGGGCTTGCCCAGCCAGTTCTTTTTGGGCACGGCTTTTAACTGAATTCGTTCATAGCCAAGAGTTTCGGCCACAAATTTTTGCGCCTGCGGGTCGCTGCGATAGCCACTGCCACAAAAAAGATAGTTGCCACAGGGTAGGGCGTCGCCCTGGCCACTAAACTTAAGCCCATCTGGCACGTGTATAACGGTTTTACCAAGGTCAGTAAGCACTTGGGCGGCATAGGGCTCTTCGGCTGTTCTGGCGCCTGGTAAACGGCTTACAACGGCCTTGTTGCCTCGTACTAAGGCCCAGTTGGCGGTGTACACGCCGTCTTGGCAGTTTTCGGGCGGTTCTACAGTTATAATTTTTACTCCAGCCTGGGTGAGGGCGTCGCGTATGGCGTCGTGCTCGGCCTGGGCTTTTGCCCTGTCAACTGCGACGTTTTTGTTCATAAAAGGGTTAATGGCGGCCGCGTCGTCGAACCATTTTGCCCCGCTCATAAGTACTGTTTTGTTGAAAGACATAACCATAAGTATACTAAACATTGATTATTATTTAACAATGTGTTATTGTATACCGATATGGCAGGACATAAACCATTTGAGAGTGGCCCCCTGGTAGAGCAAATAGCTTTTGCTGATTTTGCTACGCATAAACTTGGCGAAAATGACCCATCTGCTTCTGATTTGCTGGCACAAATGAAGGACCTACCTGAAGACGCGATGCTACTAGACAGGTCACAGTACGGCCTTTTACTTAACAGGTCCGCGGGCATTGATAACCTAGATGGGGCGTTTGGCCTTTCTGCTACTTTTGAGCAAAAAGACGAGTTTAGTCTGGGGCGCGAGCGTAGCGAACGGCACGGCGTCTTTTTTGGACAAATGACAGTGCGGTCTATGGTTACCATGGACGCACCCGATTTTGTTGCTGTTAAGCCACATGTTACGTCACGCGAGGCATTACATGAGATCATGGCACATAACTATATGAACGGCATCAGTCCGTACGAACGCGGGTTTGTGCCGCTTGGTATATGGAAAGCAAATGGAGAAGTTAACTTCCTATCACTTTTTGATTTACCTGTTCAAACCTATGACAACGTTTTTTGGGCAACAGATGAACAAGCACCTTTTATAACACCAGAAAAAATCATTCGATCACTAGGTGTCTGTACATACGGAATGGGCTTTATGCACGGCGCGGGCGCAACTCAGGGTGATGCGCAGCCAAAAAATCTTGCAAGTGACAGAAAAAGGGTGCGATTTGTAGACCTCGAAACTATGAGACTCGTTGAAACAAGAGACAATGAGATTGTTAGTTCTAGTCATTCAAGAAACCAGATGGTGCGAGACATCGACACGTTTATGAGTACTCTACTTGGCCGAGGTGAGGTTGACCATTTAATTGTTCCTGCCCTTCAGAACGAAAAAGTAATGAAGGCAGCGCTTAAAGGCTATAGTACAGGGGTTACGAGAGGCGCGCGCCGAGCCAAACTACATTTCCCACCAGAAATGCGACTTACCCTAGAAGAGATGACTGGTTTTACGAGTGGAGCAATCAGAATGGAAGCAGCACAAAACTTGGGCCGGTAGATCGCCAGCGGACTGTTTTGTACAACCAGAAAGCATTAGCAACATTGACAAAACGTCAAATTAGTGCTAGTATTTAAGGTATGCCAACAAAACCAAAACCAAGAGGATTACCCCTAGGGCCAGAGCTTGGCCCCCGTGTTGGTATTGGGCAAGATAACGAAGTATTTGATTTGCTAAGCCCTGCCCCGAAGCCGCACTTGCGTGAGTCTGTAGGCTTTGTTGCGAAGGTAAGTCATGAACAGACTAAAGACCTTGTAGAGCGCAGAGGGAAGGCACATTCTGCACGAGAGGCCGCCGAAAGCGGTATACAGTATAAAAAGCATAAATACGATATCCTGAAACACTTTTTAGGGGATAACATACCTCGTAGTGGTTTTGTTCTTACTGAAGCCGAAGCAGGATCTGGCAAGCGGTACGTAGAATTGACCCTACAGGAGAAAGTGCCCCAGTTTAAACTGTCAGACCTAACCCCCGAACAAAGAGAAGACCCTCGGCTTTCTGCAAACGTTAGCACGCTACTAGCGCGTCTTCAGAGAATGTATTCAGTAATGGGTGAAGCCAATGCTCGTGTTGGCCAAAATGCACAGCTCGATGCAAAACTTGATTTGGGTGGCGTGTCAGATAGAGTGCGAGCAGAAGACATGGACCACCGGTTCGCCCCCGAAGAAGTACAGGATCTTATTGATACAAATAAATCACCAAACCTTCTTGTAGACCCAGAGAGCATGCAGCTGTATTGTATTGATTTTGATCAAGGGCAGTGGAACGAGGGCATGAGTGCCACGGCTGAAATGGTACATACGCTTGATGCACGTCGAAACGCGTCTGCTCTTGGCGGCCTTGCTATAAACGCGTAGAAACCAGTGACGGTTGACGCAAAATTAGCAGTCTAGTATAGTGAGTGCTAGTGCGTTGGCACTCAATTGCGAGAAGTGCTAACGCCATTATCTATTCAAGTCTATTCTAATCAAGGAGGAACCATGAGTGTACCGTTACAGCCACTAGCTGATTACCTCGTTGCGGTCATAGAAGAAGCGCCCAATAAAACTGCCAGTGGTCTTTACTTGCCGACTGCGGCACAAGAAAAGCCAAAGGTGGCAAAGGTTGTTGCTACCGGTCGCGGCGTAAAAGAGATTAAAAATGGTGACAAAATTATCTACAAAAGTTATTCACAAACCGAAGTAAAAGTTGGCACTGACGACTACCTACTCGTTAAAGAAGAAGACGTACTAGCAACAGTTAAATAAGCATTGAAAGGAGGAGGCGTTCCCCGGAAAAGAGCAGCCCGCCAAAATGTATTCCATTTTGCCGGCGCGATGAGAAAAACCGGAGGTTTGTCTCAATTAAACTTTATGGCAAAAAAAGTATTTTACGATGAAGATGCACGCAGGCGGGTTCTAGCCGGTGCAGAAATTTTATACAACGCAGTTAAAACCACCATGGGGCCAAAGGGCCGCAACGTAGTTATTAGCAAAAGTTACGGCGCACCAACGGTAACGCATGACGGCGTAACAGTTGCTAAGGGCGTAGAAATAGCTGATGTCGACGACGAAACACTAGGCTACAAAGTAGGTGCAGAGCTTATTAAGCAAGCTGCCAACAAAATGAACGACGTAGCAGGCGACGGTACAACCACGGTTACTGTGCTGACCTACCACATTTTGAACGAGGCTAACAAGCTGATTGCCGCTGGCCACAACCCAATGTTGCTACGAAAAGGCCTGGAAGCCGCTGCACACACTGTGCTAACCGAGCTTAATGGCTATGCCGAAGATATTCAGGGTAACAAAAAGCGAGTCGCCGAAGTCGCCACCATTTCTGCGGGTGACGCAGCCATTGGCGACCTAATTGCTGATGTTATGGATAGTGTTGGCCGCGACGGAGTAGTAACCGTAGAAGAAGGCCAGGGCCTAGACCTAGAGAGCGAAGTTGTAGAAGGCTTTAGCTTTGACAAGGGCTTTGTAAGCCCGTACATGGCTACCGACACCACCCGCATGGAGGCAGTGTATTCTAAGCCAGCCATTGTAGTGACCGACATGAAGGTGTCTGCCATACAAGAGTTTGTGCCACTGCTAGAAAAACTAGCCCAAGCTGGCAAAAAAGACTTAGTACTTATTGCCGAAGACGTAGAGGGCGAAGCACTAGGCACACTTATACTTAACCGCCTCAAGGGTGTGTTTAACACCGTTGCCATTAAAGCCCCTGGCTTTGGCGACAACAAAAAAGAAATCTTGCAAGACATTGCCACGCTAACGGGCGCAGAAGTTATAAATGCCGAACGAGGCATGAGCTTTGAGAACGTTGGACTAGAAGTTGTTGGTACGGCGCGTAAGGTTATAGTAACTAACCACGAAACAACCATTATTGAAGGCGCAGGCGACGCGGCCGCCATAGCTATGCGCATAGAGCAAGTGAAGGCCCAGGCCGAAGAGGGCCGCAAGGGTTACGACAAAGGCAAGGCGTTTGACGCCCGCGCAGCCGCTCTGAGCGGTAAGGTTGCTGTTATCAAGGTTGGTGGCGCTACCGAAACCGAAATAGAAGAAAAGAAATATCGGGTAGACGATGCTGTTGCCGCTGTTAAAGCAGCTCTGGCCGAAGGCATTGTGCCTGGTGGTGGCGTAACGCTGGTAAACCTAGCCGAAAACCTTAAGGCTACTGGCGAAGAAAGTTTTGTTGCTGGCCACAACTTGCTTAAGCGTGCGCTTGAACAACCTTTTAGAATACTTATGAGCAATTCTGGCCTAAACCCAGACGAATGGTTACCGCAGGTTAAAAAAGGCAAAGCAGGGCAGGGTGTTGATGTAAACCACCCAACCAAACTAGTTGATTTGAAATCTGTTGGTGTCGTTGACCCAGCGCGCGTTACCAAAGAAGCCTTGCAAAACGCAGTTTCTATAGCCGGTACGGCCATGACCATGGGCGCACTAGTGGTAGAAGTGCCTGAACCAAAAGCTGCCGGTGGTGACATGGGCGGTGGCATGATGGGCATGTAGATACAGTTATAAGACAACCGAAATAGGTTTCTATAGCTTCGCGCGTGTAGGGCATGCAATACGGCTCGGCATATAAATCTTGCTTCGCTCGATATATCATCGCGCAGGCG
>JBATPG010000084.1:0-4707 GCA_049291335.1 Saccharimonadales bacterium (SeqCode)
TGCCTCAAGCGCAGGCCCGGTTAGTCGCATTAACAACAACCTAGTTTTTGCAGCAACTTCAAGCCTGACAACTCCAGCTGGTATTTACACTGGCAACGAGATCTTGATTGCAACAGGAACATTCTAATAAGTAACAAAGAAGGGAAGGGGATATACAGGGTGCCAACTATACGTTTGCAGATATCCCCTACCGTGGAAACAAGAATTTTAGGTGTATTCTTAAGCGCGCTCCTCATGGCCTTGGTCATGGGAGCGCCTTTTTTATCTCAAGTGTCGGCTTTACAGTTACAAAACAGAGAAGTACGCATGAGCAACTCGACTGCAAGTGCAACAACAAACTATCGGTTTTCGTTTGACACAGCCTCGTCGGGCACTATTGGTTCTATTCGGTTTCAGCTATGTACAAACTCACCTCTACAAGGTGACCCGTGTACAGTGCCAAGTGGGCTAGATATGCTAGGGGCGATCCTGTTGTCTCAGACAGGCATGACAGGTTTTACTATTTCGCCACTTACAACAGCCAACGAACTTATTCTTACAAGAACGGCAGCCGCCACAACACCGCTAGCCACGGTGTACGAGTTTGGAAACATTATTAATCCAGATGGTATAGGCACTTATTTTGGCCGTATAGAAACCTTTACTTCAGAAGATATTACTGGTCCTACAACAGACTTTGGTGGACTTGCGTTTCAAATTAACGGTGGGTTAACCTTGCAGACCGAGGTGCCACCTTACTTACTTTTTTGCTCAGGCATAACTATACAGGCATACGACTGTGACACTGCAACAGGTAGTTACATAGATTTTGGTGACTTTAGCCCTAGCATAACTAACACCGGTACAACACAGCTGCTTGTGGGTACGAATGCCGAGTTTGGCTACACGCTGCGCGTTACGGGCACAACGCTAACGTCAGGTATTAATACTATTAACCAGTTAGTTTCGCCTGATGTGTCAAAGCGTGGTCAAAGCCAGTTTGGTATGAATTTACGCGCAAACAGCACCCCACCAGTGGGCACAAATGTTGCTGGCCCTGGTGTGGCAACCGTGGCTGCAGGATACAACCAACCAAATTTTTATCAGTTTAATAATGGTGATGTAATTGCTAGCTCGGTTACTACAGACGCCTACAGAATGTTTACAGCTAGCTATATGGTGAATGTGTCTCAGAACCAGGCACCAGGGTACTACGTAGCCACTTTAGTCTATATTGCGCTTGCTAGTTTTTAGCATATTGCTCTAGAGGCAAGGCTCTGTTACCATAAGGGCAATACAGAACAATAAAGAGGACAATATGTTTAAAACAGCAAGCTACTTAACAGCGCATAAACGTTTTTTCTTGACAACAATTATCGGAACAGCTTTAGCTCTACTACTAGTGCTATCGGTTTCAACAGCAAATGGACAAACTGCTCCAGGTGCAGGTAGTGGGCTAAAGGTTTCACCAGTACGAACTGATTTAACAATAAACCCAGGTGAGTCTAAGACAATAACTATTCAGGTAGAGAACGTTACAGCTAAGGGTCGCGACTTTAAAGCCATTATTAACGACTTTGTTGCAGGTGATAACGAACTTGGTCAACCAGCACTTATTCTTGACGAAGATAAATTTGCTCCAAGCCACAGCCTAAAGCGTTATATTGCTGATGTGCAAGACGTAAACATTCCTGCTGGGCAAAAGAAAGACATTAAAGTAACTGTTAAGATCCCTAAAGATGCAGCCGGGGGCGGTTACTATGGTGCTGTAAGGTTCATACCTGCCGATGAAGGCAAGGGCCAAAACATTACATTGTCTGCAAGCGTGGGTTCACTGATTCTTGTAAAGGTTCCTGGAGACATTAAAGAAAGCCTAGCGCTTACAAGCTTTGACGTTCGTCGTGGTGAACGAGGCATAACTGGCAGCAAGTTCTTTACTACCAACAAAGACCTGTACGCAGTGGCACGATTTACCAATCAAGGTAACATACACGAACAGCCTTTTGGTAAAGTTGTGGTTAAAAAAGGTGACAAGATCATTCAAACTGTTGATATTAACAAAACAGACCCTAAGGGCAACGTGCTGCCAGACAGCACACGTCGCTTTGAAGTTAAGCTCGACAAAATTGGCGCTTGGGGTAAATACACCGTTGAGGGTAACTTTGGCTATGGCACCAGTGGCCAACTACTTTCAGGAAAAAGCACCATTTATGTTGTACCAGCAACGCTGATTATTGCAATTATTGCTTTGCTACTACTTATCGTAGCTGCAATCTTCTGGCTTCCACGTGCAATTCGCCGCTACAACTCTAACGTTGTACGAAAAGCTAGTCGTCGATAAGACACTGTAAGTACTTTAAAACTCCCCGTTGTACGCGTACTCGGGGAGTTTTTATGGTACAGTAATAACCATAATAAGTATGAAAAAAATAAACCGTTTTTTACTAGCCATTTTGTTTGTCATAGGACTCAGTGGGTTTGGACTTGCTAGCACTAGCGTGTTTGCTGTTGGCTCACCAGACCCAGAGCAAGAAGGCGCTACTGGTTTGACAGGTCGAGTACCAGGGAACGCCCCAACAAGGGGCGCAACTATAGCAAACCCAGTTAACGGCAGAACGTTTACCAGTACACCGATTACTATTAGTGGCCTTTGCTCTGGCGATGTACTTGTTAAGGTGTTTAGTAATAACATTTTTGTTGGGTCTGCACAGTGTGAAAGAGGCAGCTTTAGCATGCAGACAGATCTGTTTAGTGGCAGTAACGCGCTTATTGCACGCGTATATGATGCACTTGACCAAGCTGGTCCAGACAGCAACACCGTTACGGTGAACTTTCAAGACGGTCAATTTTCTGACTTTAATCAACGAGTCAGCCTTACTAGTAGTATTGCAAAAAATGGTGCAGCCGTGGGCTCACAGCTGTCTTGGCCAATTATTCTTAGCGGTGGTACCGGGCCATATGCAATTAGTGTAGATTGGGGTGATGGTACATCAGCAGATCTAAAGAGCGTGTCGTTTGCAGGTACAATCAACATTACGCATATATATAAAAGCGCTGGTATATACCGAGTAATCGTAAAAGCAACAGATTCTAAGGGCACTATAGCCTTCTTGCAGCTTGTCGGCGTTGGTAGTGGCCCAGTGACCCAAAGCGCAGGCCAGTCAAACAGCACCACCGGTGCAAATGGTGGTGGCTCTACAACAAAGTACATCTGGTGGCCAATACTTCTCATGCTACCTTTAATTCTTGCAACCTTCTGGATAGGTAAGAAGTACGAGCTGGTGGCTATTCGACGTCAAATTGAGCAGCAAACACAGCTGTACGAAAAAGAGATTCAGCGCTAGAGCCCCCGTGGCACTATGTCTGCTAATAGGGTACAATACTCCCGATGTCAAAGCATGTATACGTTGGTTTAAGTGGCGGTGTAGATAGCTCTGTAACAGCTGCAATAATGCTTGAACAAGGCTACCAGGTTACAGGTGTCTACATGAAAAACTGGAGCAAAGATTTGCCTGGTTTTGAGTGCCCATGGAAAGAAGACTACGAAGACGCCATGCGCGTCGCTGTGCAACTGGGCATACCGTTTAAAATGTACGACTTCGAAGAAGAGTATAGGTCGCGCGTGGTGGACTATATGATAGATGGCTACCAGCAAGGTTTGACGCCCAACCCAGACATAATGTGTAATCAAGAAATAAAGTTTAAGCTGTTTCTAGACACCGCACTTGCCGATGGGGCAGACATGATTGCTACCGGGCACTACGCCCGTGTTTTGCACGATGAAAACGGTGCGTCGCTGCACATGGCCAACGACGCTCGTAAAGACCAAACCTACTTTTTATACCGAGTACAAGAAGACGCACTAGCTAAAACCCTGATGCCTATTGGCGACTTTGCTACCAAACAAGCCGTACGTGACAAGGCAGAGGCCTTAGGCTTAGCCACATCTAAGAAAAAAGATAGTCAAGGCATATGCTTTGTTGGCAAAGTGGGCATAAAAGAATTTTTGCTGCATGAACTGGGCGAGCAGCCAAACGGGGTGGTGCGAGACCAGAACGGTGTGCGTGTGGGCGAGCATGACGGAGCTATTTTTTACACTATCGGCCAACGGCAGGGGCTGGGCATCGGTGGCGGTTTGCCGTACTACGTAACAGGTAAAAATATGGATAAAAATGAGGTCTATGTAACCACCAACATTCAAGATGACAAACTGTGGACCGAAACTATTAACCTGACGGCGCTACACTGGATACAAGAACCGCCAGAAGAGAGCAAAACCTATATGATGCGCAGCCGGCACGGTGCAGCATTGTTGCCTGCAACAATTGAACTTGGCGGTACCAATGGTCAGATTCGTTTGAAATTAGATAATGCAGTCCGCGCCAACACCCCTGGCCAGTCAGTCGTACTCTACGACGGCGACTTAGTTATTGGCGGCGGAATAGTCGTTTAGGCTACCTAAGAATCAGAGGAGAACTAGTAGACCAGATTTCAGCGCCCACGCTAGAATTTGGGGGGAGACCTATTACAGGTACTTTTACGTTATTTTCATCCCGTATATGCGCTATTCTTACCAGTGCATCGAGCGTTAGTGTGGCTGCGCCCCTCGAAGCATCATTAATTCCCCAATGTATGAATTCACTGCCGTCTTCTCGAGTGGTAACTATCTCATCAACGCCCGCATGAACATGAATTTCTGGTTTGCTTAATTCAGGATGTTGCATAAGG
>JBATPG010000085.1:0-4070 GCA_049291335.1 Saccharimonadales bacterium (SeqCode)
GCTTATCATCGTGGGTTGAACTAAAGTTACTAAGTACATCCACAAGCCCGAGCCAAGCGAAAGCACTATGATGGAAGTCATGGTGTTATTGTTTGGTATAGTAAACTTATGCCAACTCAGCCATTCACGCTCGCTATACTATATTGGTTTTACAAAGAACCTGAGGTAACCAAAAATCATCTTGAGTTAATTCGAAAGCACAATTCAGGTCGAAAGATTTACGGACTGTTCGGCGGCAATATTAAAGAAGCGGACGCGTACCGCGAACTCCTGAAGGATGATCTTGATGATTTTTGGACTTATCCCGGCACTTACGGTGTGGATACGCGAACAAAGTGGATTCACGGCGATCTATTGTTATTAGATTGGTACGAGAAGCGTGGGCGTGACTTAGAATGGGACAGCATCGCGATTACTCAGTGGGATATGTTGGTGTTGGACGATATTGCCAATATCACGCCAGGCCTCCGGAAAGACCAAGTATTCTTTTCCGGCTATCGAGACCTTGATTCTTCTGTTGAGAATCGATGGTCGTGGACAAAACCCGACACCGAGCACAGGCAGGACTATGAAAATTTTTGTCAGCTTGTCGTAAGGCAGCACAGCTATGAACTACCTCTGAAATGCTGCCTATTCATCTACGAAGTGCTTACTCGACCATTTTTCGACGGCTATCTTTCTTTAAAGGACAAGAAACTCGGCATGCTTGAATATAAAGATCCTACCTTAGCTCATATATTGGGACTCAGTATTTATCAGTACGATCTCGGGGTATATTGGAGTGATAATAGGCAGGATGTGCTAGCATCGCCCATCAATGCCATGTCTGTACCGATAGAGAAAGACTATATCGTGGGTGAGCTTGCCAAGCAAGATGGGTGGCGTCTGTTTCATCCATATGAAGATAACTGGTCGAAATAGACAACTGAGAAAAAGTTGCTAAGCACGCACCCTAGCGGGAGCCAAGAAGCTTATGATCTTAATACCTCAGTTAATTCCGAGGTATTTTGCTATACTTATTTCATGAAAGATCCTTGCCCATTCTGTATCGGAAACAATCTACTTCGCGGGGATTTACTTTTCGAAAACGACCTTTGGTATATTACGAACCTTGAAGAAGGTAGCATTAATAATGCAGTGATGGCAATCACAAAGCGTCACATACTCACACCCTTTGAGATAAATCCGGAAGAATGGAAGTCATTACAAGCCGTCATTGATAAGATGAAAAGTTTGGTGGATGCAAAAGAACAGGCCGATGGTTATAATCTCGGTTGGAATATTCAGCAAACCGGCGGACAAAATGTTGCACATGCACATCTTCACCTATTGGGCCGTTACGCGAATGAGCCACTCGCGGGCAAGGGCATCAGGTATGCATTTAAACAACCGAGCAACCAAAGGTAAAGATATGACATATATATACCACGGCAAACCCGAAGATATGAAGGGCGACAGTCTCATCCCACTAAATCAAATGCACGCCGTAGACCCAGAGCTACGCGACAAGTATCTTGAAAATATAAGAGAAGAGAAGAAATCTTGGAGCGTAAAATTCCGCTGCTGGACTGTCTGTGGAACGATGTCGTCCAGTTGCTTCCGCTCAACCCAAGAAAAATCTTCGAGTGCCAGGTAGAACTCGGCCTAATCGAGGACATCCCTGACTACAATTACTTCCAAATCGATTTAAGTGCGCTTGATCCTGAAAAAACCGTCGTCTATTTCAAGGCAGCACCTGGCGAAGAAAACGTCAGCGTAAAATGGCTGAAAGAGGTTAACCTCGATGAGCTGCAGGAAGTACCTGCGGCAACTCGCAGATATTACGAGAGCCTCGTCGGAACAGGCGAGCCGGTGTTTAATTATCAGTTCGTACCGCACGTCGTCTATATGGGGGCTGTTGACGTCTCTGATGCGCAGGTAATTAGCATCGCCTAAAATACGAGGCGTACTTGATTTTGATATACTAAGATTATGCAAAAAATAGCGACAAAAGTATTTATCTACGCGTCGATAGCATTTGGTTTTTTCGGAATCCTCGTCATATTGACGGCCTCGGGATCTGATGAGCCAGATTCGGCCCTCTTTGAAACAATGATGAAGCTTTTATTTGCGACAGTATTTATCATCTTGCCATCGTTTGCCCTTAGCATCGCTGGCAAGTATTTAAACGGCAAATTCTAATCTATTTATTGTATTCTTCCCACCATCGTTCGATGGGATATTGTTTTAATTTGAATCTGACAACTTCACCTCTCTTTGGCGTGATAACAGTCGCATCGACTTTCGCCCCAGCCGCGAGCACGCGTTCTACTGGATCTGTCCAGGCGTGAAATGCTAGGACAAATGCGCCCCAGTGCATCGGAATCATCCGCTTCCCGCGGAGCTCTAGGTGTGCCTGCATCGTCTGCTCGGGTGTCATGTGAACGTTTGGCCAGAGCGGGTCGTATTGGCCGCATTCGAGTAGAGTTAAGTCAAACGGGCCATATTTGTCCCCGATTTGCTTAAAATGGGGCCCATACCCACTGTCGCCACTAAAAAAGACGCTCGTATTGCTTGTACGAATAACCCACGAGGACCACAGCGTGGCAAACCTGTCTGTAAGTGTTCGGCCCGAAAAATGGCGAGACGGAGTACAAGACAAAGTAACGCCTTCATAAACCCGCTCATCCCACCAGTCGAGTTCTGTAATTTGTTCTGCCGTAACTCCCCATTTTTGTAAATGCGCAGCCAAGCCAAGCGGCACAAAAAACATCTTTGTTTTGCTCGCCAGCTTTTTAATAGATGCATAGTCTAGGTGGTCATAGTGATCGTGCGAAATTACGACTATGTCTATAAGGGGCAGGTCTTCTGGCTGTATTGGCAGTGAGTCGCTAAAACGCTTCGGCCCTATAGCGTGTATGGGTGACGGCGATTTGCTAAACATGGGGTCTAACAAAATATTTTTACCCGACACTTGCAGTAAAAAGCTAGAGTGCCCAAACCATGTTATTTGTGCGCTGTCTGGCTTAATAGTCTTGGACAAGTTGGAATGCAAGGGGGTTAGTGGGTGAGGTGGCTTGCGGCGAGGGTCGCGCTGTAGCTGTTTTCGTACTAACAAAACTACATCTGCAAAGCTCATGTTCATTGGGGTGGCTATTTGATTTACAAACTTACCATTTACAAAGTTGGCTGACTTTTTCTTTGCACTGGCCTTTGTTTTCCCGCCAAAAGGAGCATACACCTGAAAAAATATATACACACCTATACCTACAGCTACTATGCAAAGAAGTATATACATGTCTTTAGTCTAGCAGATGCGGTTCGGGACCGTAGAGCACGAAAGATAGTACATGCTGAATCCGTGCTAGAAGGCATTGACACAAAAATGTGGACTAATCCATATAAACTATGAGAGTGATACTGTTTAGTTTGCTAAAATATGACTATGAAACGAGCATTCTTATTACATGGTGTAGGTGGCAACGAAACAGAGTACTTCTGGTTTGCCGACACAAAGGCGTATCTTGAGGCAAATGGCTATGAAGTTTGGTGGCCAGCTCTACCAAACCCAGATAGACCTCGGCTGGATGATTCGCTATATTTCTTAGAAAATAACCACCCGGGCATGGACGAAGAAACTATACTAATAGGACACTCCTCTGCATGTCCGCTGATACTAAGTTTTTTGCAAAATGCGCATACACAAGTAGGCCAGGTTGTATTAGTTGCTGGTTACTATGAACGGTTTGAAGACAACGATATTTCAAACGCCATGTTAGGTACAGGCTATGACTGGAGCGCCATTAGGCAGTCTGCCAAAGAAATTATTATGATAAATTCAGACAACGACCCTTGGGGGTGTACAGACCTATATGCAAGAAATGCCATGGGTAAACTACACGCGACCATGGTTGTAGCAACGGGCCAGGGTCATATGGGCTCAGACTCTTTTAAGCAGCCTTACGCAGAATTTCCTCTACTAAAAAGGTTGTTGAATGTCTGATGCTACAAATATATTAATCTCTTGATGTACGGAACGTAGTACAACAAGTACAGCGAGGGATGGTTTGTGGTGATAGTATATTATATAC